>JAAYQU010000024.1 GCA_012519055.1 Bacteroidales bacterium
ATGCCGATAACAGCAAAGCTGGCAAAGGCGGGTTCGCCATAGGTGGAGTTTCAGCATGGAAAGGTGGAGAAATAAAAGATATATTTCATGCTACGGTTGACAGCACAAAAATTTACGTTAGCGAAGAGGCAGGCGGAACTGGCAAAGGTCGCTTCTCTGTTGGCGGACGTTCAACCACAAAAGGCGAGGTTAAAAACTTTTTTGATGTAAACACAGCCACAACAGCCGAAACCATTACCAACCAAAACCGAATATTGTGGTACCCACAAAAAAACGCCTTTATGACAGGATGTCTAAATGTTGCAAATGCCAGCGAGGTTGGCGAAAACTCATTTGCAAGTGGCTTTCAGAGTAAAGCAAAGGGCAATTACTCACAGGCGTTAGGTTACAAAGCCCAAGCTTTGGGCAACTATTCTACTGCTATTGGTAGAGAAGCTATAGCATATTATGAAAACTCGTTTGCCTTTGGTTATCAAGCTAAAGCAAGTATGGGAAACTCATTTGCCTTTGGAAACAAGGCTGAAGCAAAAAAATTGAACTCATTTGCACTTGGAGAAACTGCAATAGCTGAAGGTAACGAGAGCTACGCCTTTGGACGCGAAGCAAAAACTACAGGACAAAAGAGTTTTGCTTTTGGTTATCAAGCTCAAGCAACCGCAACAAACTCATTTGCACTTGGTGAAAAGGCAATAGCACAAGGAGTAGAGAGCTACGCTTTTGGACGTGAGGCAAAAGCCGTAGGCGATAGAAGCTTTGCATTTGGTAGCGAATCTCCCGGTGGCGGTGAAGGTGGTATCTCTTGGCCCCAAGCTAGCGCACCGGAAGCTACAGGTTCCCTTTCGTTTGCCTTTGGAAATGGAACAAAGGCACAAGGCAGGAGTAGCATAGCAATGGGATATAAAAGTATAGCTTCTACATATTTTGCAGTAGCAATAGGCTATCAAGACACAGCAAGCGGATGGTATAGCACGGCAATGGGTTGTAAAGCCACAGCAAGTGGCCAATATAGTACTGCAATAGGGTTAGGAGCCAAAGCAAGTGGCAATTATAGTATTGCAATGGGGTTAGGAACCACAGCAAGTGGAAGTACTAGCACAGCAATGGGTTCTACTACCACAGCTAGTGGAAGTATTAGCACTGCAATGGGAGCTAGTACCATAGCAAGCGGAAATTATAGCACGGCAATGGGATATCAAACCAAAGCAAGCAAAGAGCATAGTACTGCAATGGGAGGTAGTACCATAGCTAATGGAGAATATAGCACTGCAATGGGCCGTCAAACTGAAGCAAACGGAAATTATAGCATGGCGATGGGTTACGAAACCAAAGCAAACGGATATGTTAGCACTACAATGGGTAGAAAAACCATAGCAGACGGAAGTACTAGCACTGCAATGGGTTACGAAACCAAAGCAAGCGGAAGTTATAGCACTGCAATGGGGGCTAGTACCACAGCAAATGGATATACTAGCACTTCAATGGGAACTAGTACCACAGCAAGCGGAAGCTCGAGTACAGCAATGGGATATCAAACCAAAGCAAGCGGAAGTTATAGCACTGCAATGGGTAGTTCTATTGAAGCACAAGGAAAAAACTCTTTCGGTATTGGGTTAAAGTATTACTCTACACCACCTGTAATTACAGCCGACTACACCATGGCAATTATGGGTGGCAAAGTAGGTATCGGCACGGTAAGCCCAAGTAAGACATTTTATGTAGAAGGCTCTGCGGGAGGTTCAGAAGGTTGGAATCAAGCAAGTGACAAACGCCTAAAAACCAACGTTAAACCCCTACAAGGTGCACTACAAAGCGTGCTTAAACTGCAAGGTGTTAGTTTCAACTGGAAAGATGAAACCAACCACCGCTCGGGACAAAACATTGGCTTTATTGCGCAAGAGGTTAAAGAGATACTACCCGAAGTTGTTAGCGGTGGCGGAAAAGACGAAGAGGGTAACGAAATATATTACTCCATTGAGTATGCAACACTTACACCCGTGTTAGTTGAGGCAATAAAAGAGCAACAAAAAATAATAAACGAACTTATTGAAGAGTTAAAAGCTGTTAAAGAGCAGCTAAATAATAAATAACTTTTTCAGATGTAGAGACGCTATATTATGGCGTCTCTACAATTTTTTTTCTTTTATTTGATTTTTAGTAATTAGAAACGCTTTTCGAGGGTTTGTCCCCAGAGAAGCGTTTTTTGCAATTAGCAATGAAAATTGTTAATGAAAGTGATTGATAAATCGTTAGGTGGGGATTTTATACCATTGTAAAATTTTAAAAAGATCGGACTATTTTAAAATTACAATGGTATTATTTGCAATTACAAATTACGAAAAACTGACAATTACTAATTAATGACAAATTAATTGATAATTGTTCATTGCACATTGCTAATTGCTTTATAGAGTATCTCAACCGGATGCAATGCTTCTCTCCCCGTTCCATCGTATATCTGTTGACGGCAGCTGGTGCCATTTGCGGCTATTATTGTCGTTTTGTCGCTTTGGAGTATTGCAGGAAATAGATCCAACTCCCCTATCTTCATCGACAAATTGTAATGCTCCTTTTCGTATCCGAAACTTCCCGCCATACCGCAACAACCTGAACGAATTATCTCAACCTTGTAGTTTTTAGGTATTTGTAGCATCTCTATTGTAGCATTTGAGCCGGCAATAGCCTTTTGTTGACAATGGGTGTGAAGTTTCAAATCTTTGTACTCGTCTGTAAACAGGTTCTGCTCGATATTTCCTTTTTTGTACTCTCTAACAATAAATTCGTCTATCAACAAACAGTTTTCCGAAATGGCTTTTGCCTTGCGTTGCATTTCCCCTTTTAGCAATTGGGGATATTCATCTCTAAAGCTCAGAATAGCAGAGGGTTCTATGCCTACCAATGGTATATCTCCGGAAACAATAGTGCTAAAAATATCTATCTGTTGCTTTGCAATTTTTGTTGCTTTTCGCAAATATCCTTTGCTAATATATGCGCGCCCACTTTGAGGATGTTTGACTGTCAGTACATTGTAACCGAGTTTTAACAAAAGCAATATTGCTGCTATTCCCGTATCAACATCGGTATGGTTAGTAAACTCATCTACAAAAAGATAAACGGTGCCTTTGCTCGCCTTGCTCTCTGCTTGCATTGATTTTATACTCTTTCTGAGGGTCTTAGAATTAACTTTTGGCAAATTTCTTTTACCAGCAACTCCTATTATGCGCTTTATTGGGTTTGAAAACAACCTGTTTTGAGTAAAAAAGTTTGACAGTGCAGGAGCAAATGACATTATTTTATTTAGCAACGCAATATTGGCAAAACAACGTGTGCGCAACGATATGCCATACTCGTCGTGATAGTGTTGTAAAAATTCCGACTTGAATTTTGCCATATCTATATTAGACGGACACTCAGTCTTACAGGCTTTACACGAAATACACAGATCTAAAATTTCAAACAGTTCTCGGTGTGCAAACGGATTTTTCTTTGTCGAATGGGTGAGAAACTCTCTCAAAAGGTTTGCTCTGGCACGTGTTGAAGCTGCTTCATCTAATGTAGCCATATATGTTGGACACATATTCCCCGAAAAGGTATTAACACGGCGACAATCAGCCGAGCCGTTACACTTTTCTACCGCACGTAACATACCACCTTGTTCCGAGAAATCGAAATAGCTCTCTATTTCCCTTGTTTGCTGATTTTCAGCATATCGCAAACATTCGTCCATAGCCACGGGATAGACTATTTTCCCCGGATTCAAAATGTTGTTTGGGTCAAATGCACCTTTTATTTTTTCCAAAAAGGAATAACACACGTCGCCAATCATAATTTTAATAAACTCACTTCTAAGTCTGCCATCACCATGCTCACCACTAAGTGAACCTCTGTGTTTTTTAACCAAATGAGCTATATCAGTAGCTATTTTACGAAATCGCACCCTGTCCGATTTGCTTTTTAAATTTAACACAGGCCTTAAATGCAACTCTCCACTGCCGACGTGTGCATAAAAAACACAATCGGCTTGATGTTTATCCAAAAGCTTTTGAAACTCGACAATATATTCCGGCAACAACTCCACTTTTACGGCTGTATCTTCCATAACTGTTACAGGCTTGGCATCGCCCTCGATATTTGACAACACACCTAAGCCTGCTTTCCGCAACGACCATACTCTTGAAACATCATTTCCTGTAACAATAGGATAGTGATAACCCATTGAAATAGACTTAAATTGCTCGATTAGTTGCGATAGATCTTTTTGCAGTTTGTCGTTGTCAGCTCTTACTAATTCAATAATCAGAATGGCTTTTGGATTGCCTTTTATGAAAAACCTGTTTCGTTCTTGGTTTATGTTTTTCTTCGCAGCATCTAAAATTTTATAATCCATTAGTTCAACGGCACTTGGAGAAAATTGTAATGCAATAAGATTTCCCTGCAAAGCCTCCTCCAACGAATCAAAATGTACGCATAACAACCCAACGTTTGAATAAGGCAAATCGACCAAATTTAGTTTAAATTCAGTGCCAATAGCTAATGTGCCCTCACTGCCAGACAATATTTTGCAAAGATTAAAACTATCGCCACCATCGAAATATAGATTGCTTTTCGCCAACAGGTCAATTGCGTATCCATTGTTACGTCTATAAATAGAAGAGTCAGGATATTCTGCAATAATGGTGTTTCTGTTGTGTTCTGATTGTAATATTTCGTCTAACTGTTGGTAAATCCTGCCCTCAAGGTTGTTCTTCCCTCTCTTTTCTTCAAACTCTTCCTTGTCAATGCTTTTGAAAACCGCTGAAGAACCATCACTTAATATCACTTTCGCTTCAAGCAAATGTTCGCGTGTAGTCTTATAGACAATTGAGCGTGAACCACAACTGTTGTTTCCTACCATTCCACCTATTGTACAACGCGATGATGTTGAAGTCTCCGGGCCAAAAAACAAACCGTAGGGTTTAAGGTATCTGTTTAGCTCGTCAAGTATTACACCGGGCTCAACTCTTACCCATTTTTCCTCGATATTTAACTCTAATATCTTTGTTAAGTATCGTGAAGTATCCATTATCAACCCTTTCCCTACTACTTGACCAGCCAAAGAGGTGCCTGCGCCACGTGCTATTATCGGAAACTTATGGTTATGGCAAAATTCCACGATTTTTTGTATATCATTTGCGTTTTTGGGAAAAACAACTCCAGCTGGAATTTCACGATAGACCGAAGCATCTGTCGAATATAAAAGTCTTGTCGTTGAATCTAATTTCAATTCGCCGTCAATTAGAGGACCCAACTTTGATAATATTTCCGACATACGTTTGCAATAAAAGCACAAAACTACAAAATACGATTCGATTATAGGATTTCAGATCTTACAAAATTTGATCTATTCAGTTTGAGAACTATTAAAACACAGTTTTTCAAAATCACTATTGGTATAACTTGAAATTTTGCGTAGTTTTACACTTCAAATTTCAGAGATGAGAATTTATTTAAGCTTAATTTGTTTTTTGATTACATTTGGTAGTCATACGTTTTTGTACTCTCAAAATCAGACAATAGCAGGTATTTATAATGCTATCATTTCGTCAGATTCAAAAGATTTGTCAACCTATTTCAATAAACAACTAATCGTATCTATTGATGAAAACGAATATAACTGTTCTAAGAAGCAAGCGGAAGGCATTATCAAAAAATTCTTTAAAAATCACAAAGTCCAAAAGTTGGTTGTAATTCAACAAAATACTGAAGAGCAGTCGTCATATATTATTTGCAGATATACAACCACTAACGAAAATTTTAGGCTCTACGTAAACCTAAAAACTTTTAACGATGAACTAAAAATATTTCAAATTATTATTAAAAATGAGAACGGATAAAATAGATAAAGTAATAGAAAAATTTAAACATCAGGCCATTGAACTTGCTCTTAAAGAAGATATTGGCAACGATTGCGATCACACCTCTAATGCCTGTATCCCTAAAAATGCAACAAACAAAGCAGTATTAATTATTAAGGAAAGCGGTATTATATCGGGTGTTGAAATTGCAAAGCAAATTTTTCAAAAATTAGATAAACGTTCTGTTTTCGAACAACATATAGCAGACGGAACAAAAGCTAAAGTCGGCGAGACAGCTTTTACCGTAAAGTGCAATACTCGCAGCTTGCTACGCGCCGAACGCATTGTTTTAAATATCATGCAGCGAATGAGTGGAATAGCCACAAACACAGCAAGATATGTTGAACTAATCAAAGATACCAACGTAAAAGTTTTAGATACTCGTAAAACTGCACCATGTTTGCGTTATTTTGACAAAGAAGCGGTACTACACGGAGGCGGACATAATCACAGATACGGTTTGTTTGATATGATTTTGCTAAAAGACAACCACATAGATTACGCAGGGGGCATTGAAGCCGCCATAAAAAAAACTCAGAAATATTTAAAAAAGAATAAGTTGGATTTGGAGATTGAAATTGAAGTTAGAACCTTTAGAGAAATAAGTCAAGTCCTTGCAATTGGTGGAGTAAACCGTATAATGCTCGACAATTTTGATATACCATCTACAAAAGAAGCTGTTGAACTAATAAATGGTAAATACCAAATAGAAAGCTCGGGCGGAATTACCTTCGAAACTATTAGAGATTACGCTCTGTGTGGCATTGATTTTGTCTCGGTAGGAGCATTAACGCATAATGTAAAAGGATTAGACATGAGTCTTAAAGCCGTTAAGTCATGACAAAAATAAAAGCTTTACTAGACACTATCAATAAGAAAATTTTAAGATTTGTTCTGAAATTACGACAAATAAGCAAAAACATTAAACCGATAGGATTTTTTGGTCTAAGCTTATGGGACGTAGGTTATCAGTTTTACAAAGGGGTATCTCAAGGCGCAATAGGGATACGTTCATCGGCTATTGCCTTTAAATTTTTCTTGGCGATATTTCCTGCCATAATATTCTTTTTTACGCTAATTCCGTATATACCTATTGAAAATTTTCAGGAAAACCTTATGATGCTTATCGGGACAATTGTCCCTAAAGCAAGCTTTTCGATGATAGAATCTACAATACATGATATCATTACCAACAAAAGAGGATCGCTGCTTAGCTTTGGTGTTTTAGGTTCTCTTTACTTCTCTACCAGTGGTTTAGCAACAATGATAATTGCTTTTAACGAAACTATCAATACGTTTGAAAAAAGGAGTTGGATTGCAGTTCGTATTACCTCAATAATTCTGGCATTAACAATTTTTGTCTTTGCTACTGTTGCAATTGTTTTAATTACAACCAGTGAAACGGTTTTAGGGTACCTTGTATCACACAATATTTTACAAGTTGGATTTACATATTATGCATTGATAGTAGGTAAGTGGCTTATAGTTATCTCCTTTTTCTACTTTGCAATAGCAATGATTTACTATTTGGCGCCGGCTAAAAAATCAGGATTTCGATTTTTCTCACCAGGAGCGACTTTAGCAACTCTATTAGGCTTACTATTAACAGTAGGATTTTCGTACTACATAAATAATTTCAGTTCATATAATAAGCTATATGGTTCGATAGGAACTCTTATTATTGTTTTGGTTTGGCTTAGACTTAATGCTTCGATAATCCTGATAGGCTTTGAGTTAAATGCGAGCATTAATAGTTTAAAACACAACAAAATTTTTATTGATAGTAATATGAAAAGTTTAAAGTAAACTTTTTAACTTTGTAGTAGTAGAGACGGAGCATGCTCCGTCTCTACTTTTAACTTTTAACTAATAAACTTATGAAGTATATTTTATCTCTCATCATTGTTGCAGTATCTTTTGCTGCCAATTCACAGAACACAATTTCAATTGAAGGCGAAGTTTCCGGAACACTTGATGCCGACACCATACTAGTAGTTAATAATGTTGTCGTTACATCTGAAAATGAGTTGATTATTTCGGCGGGAGCAATAGTAAAATTCATGGGATACTACTCTATTGATGTAAGGGGAGGTTTTAAAGCCATAGGAACACCTAACGATACTATTGTTTTTACCGCAAATGATACTGTTGGCTTTTATGACACTGTACAACCCTACGGAGGCTGGAATAGAATTACCTTTTACAGACCTCAAGATAGTCCCGACTCAGTAATAATTGATTTTTGTAAGTTTGAGTTTTCAAAAGCCGACTCTTCAACAATTGGAGGAGGAGTTCTATTTTTTGAAGGAGAAAGGAAGGTAAGAATAAGCAATTCGGTTTTCTGTAAAAACTTATCTGCACGTCAAGGGGGAGCTATTTACTTTAACTCTTCTAAAGCCGAAATAATGAATTGCACTTTTACCGATAATACAAGTGGCACATTTGAAATTTGGGGCCATGGTGGTGCTGTTTATGGAATGAATACAGAGCTATCACTTTTTGGATGCAAATTTATGAAAAACAGATCGTCAACACTTGGCGGTGCGGTTGCAGTTGACTCAATAGCACCTATAATCGTAAATAATATTTACAAAGAAAATTACGCTGTAATTGGAGGAGCAGTCGCTGTTTTGAGATCATATGAAGGAGGTAAAATTGTAGGTTCGCTTTTTGATGGTAATACATGCATGCATTTCGGAGGCAGTATTGCAATTATTGGTTCGCATATAAATGTTACAAACAACACTATCGTTAATGGATATTCAATGTATGCAGGAGGAATTTATATATATATGGCTAGTTTCCCCACAATTGCCAACTGCATTTTATGGGGCAATAGCACCATCGTAGGATATAGCAATCAAGTTTACGTTTTTGATTCGGAGTCACGACCAAAATTTATGAACTGCATTTTTGAGCATGGAGCGTGGGACTTTCAAGGAGCAGGGTACGAAGGACCTTACGTTGATTGTTCTGAACTTGATCCTAAATTTGTTGGAACTGGAGAGCACCCATATATGCTTTCAAAAAATTCGCCTTGCATAAATGCAGGTACACTCGACATCGAAGTTTTTGGACTGCCTGAATACGATTTAGCTGGTAACCCACGTATCCAGCACGGAATTGTTGACATTGGTGCCTACGAGTCAGAATATAGCGTTGGAATTGAGACAAACGACACTAATTTAAAAGAAATACAGTTATACTTCAATTATTATACTTCAGATTTAATACTGCTTTTACCTTCTAACACAGGTAATACAACATTGGAAATTATTGATTTGAAAGGAAACGTTATAGAAAGCAGAAAGTTATCTGAATATAGTAATGGCAACAAACTGCAAATAAAACTTAAAAACAGACTTGAGCCTGGTATATACATTGGTAATATTAAAGGAGATAGATATAATAGTTCTGTAAAATTCTCTGTTATGTATTGATAATTTGAATCCATATACATAAAATAAAAGATGCTGTCTCTTTGTTACTTTGAGACAGCATCTTTATTTTGTAGTTGCCGCGCTATCGGAATGGTTTTACCATTACCACTAAAAAGTTACTACAAATCCTTGGTAATTAGGTTTAATTGAATCTTTAAAAAATTCCGCTTTAGCACGTGTATCAAATTCTCCAACAATGAGCCTGTAAATTCTTGTACCATTTGAATTTACAATTTGAATAGTAACTTTCTGTTTCAATTCGTTTGCAACTGTTGATACTCGTTCAATAAGGTTAACCGACTCTTGATAACTGGCTATTTGAACACCAAATCCCCTGGGTATAGTTCTTTCGGCACTTAATTGATAATATGCTGTTGAAACCTGTGGTGCAACTACGCTCTTTTGTTCCGAAACAGCCCCTTTTTGAGAAGGTAGTGTTGTGTCGAACTCACCAGTACCATTCTCGGTATTAATATCAGTAGTTGACAAATTTTCCTCCTCTATTTCTGCCCTACTGTCGATTGTTTCTTGATTTTCAACTGTTTCTATCCTCACTTCTGTGATTCCTTCGTTAACAAAATCTAGTTCAACTGCTGCTGATTTAGAAACATCAATTATTCTATCCTCAACAAAGGGACCTCTGTCGTTAATTTTAACCGTAACGGTTTTGCCATTAGAAATATTTGTAATTTTCACTATAGTTCCAAATGGCAATGTTTTATGTGCCGCAGTTAGTAACGAGTGTTGGTATTTTTCTCCGGAAGCGGTTGTTTTATTCTCAAATTTATTGGCATAAAATGAAGCCTTTCCCGTTTGAACAAACGATTGAGCATAAAGCCCGTTTGAAAACAGAAAAGACAAAACAACAATAATTAAAGTGATCTTATTCATATGTTTATATTTTTTTCAGATTAAGGTCATATGAAACATTTATAATTCGACTACATTACAAATGTACATTAATTTTTAAATATTGCATCAATATAATAAACTTGATTTACAACCAAGAATAACATTAGTGCCAATAAATACAGTTTTTGGAAACATGTGCTGACTATAAAAAAAACATTTTTCTGCACAGGCTTGTACATAAATCACCACTATTCTCTACAAATATTGTACTTTTGTGCTTTAAATGTTTACTATGCTGAAAAGTACATCAAAACTATCTGGTGAGCAGTTTGATAAATCCTTATATCAACGAGAACAATCTAAAAAGTTCTCTTTCATAGGCAATATAAAACGGGCCATCTTACAGTTATTTGGATACAAGAGCGCAAATAGAAAACAAAAAATTATAACTATTTCTGTTTTTATACTATTCGCAATTATATATTCAAGTATATCACTTGTTAATCACTACTATTTTAGAACTGCCGCGCTTGATCTTGGTCTTTATAATAATGCTATTTACAATTTTGCTAACTTCTCAATGCCAAAATACACACTTGGCACCTCTGGTGTTGAGCAGCCCTTTTTAGCCACACACTTCTCGCTTATAACTATTCTTTACGCTCCGTTCTATTATATATTTGGTTCTTATACACTCCTTATAATTCAAATATTTTCAATTCTATTTGCAGGTTACTATATCTACGTATTTACAGAGAGAGAGAAAGAAAGAAAAAAGTTTAACCATAAAAATTATTCTACTTATACAATTCTTTTCAATATGGGGTATATATTCTGCACTTTCGTTCGATTTTCACAATAGTGTAATAGGCGCAATGCTTGTCCCTGCACTTTTTTATCATATTGAAAAACGAGATATAAAGGCATCTGCACTCATATTTATGCTTTTTCTATTTACCAAAGAGGTAATGGCTATTTGGGGTATATTTATCTTGATAGGACTGATGATAAAGAATAGAGCCTCACTATCAAAACAATATATAAAGCTAGAAATTCCACTACTTATTACAGCTGTGGTTTACGGTTCAATAGTAATATTTTGGGCTATGCCCAAACTGCAACTTTCAGATACAAATTTACAATTTGGACGATATGCACACATAGGAAATTCTGTGTGGGAAATGATTACAAATATTCTACGTAATCCCCAAATTATATTCTCAAATACAACAGGTAATGCTATATATGACGGCATCAAAGCTGAAACAATCATTATGTTTTTATTAGCAGGGGGAGTCTTCTGCATATTAAAACCAGCTTACCTTATTATGGTTTTGCCAATATTTGCACAAAAATTTTTATCGTCTGACTACGGGTTGTGGGGAATTAACAACCACTATTCCATTGAATTTGTTCCAATACTTGCATTGGCTACAATAGACGTGGTTAGCAACATAAAAAAGGCTATACTTCAAAACTTAATAACGATATCTGCAGCCGCACTTACATTGTATTCTACAGCTAGAACGATGGAATCGCGCGATTCAAAATGGTACAACGAGATCAACACACAATTTTACAAGAAAGCTCATTATCAATCTGATATAAACAGAAGCGAAGTATTTGAGATAATCAAAGGTATTCCTAGTAGCGCAATTGTGTCAACAAGTTCTCCTCTTGCGCCAAGGCTTGCTTTTCGTGAAAAAGTACTTCTTTTCCCAAACATCAAAAATGCTGATTACATTATACTGTTAAAAAAAGAGGGTACATATCCGCTTTCGCCCGATAAACTAGCTTCAGAAATTGAAAAACTTAAAGTAGGTAATCACTACGAAGCATATTTTGAGAGTGAAACCTTAATAGCATTTAAAAAAATATTGTAGACTCCTAAGAAGTTGTCTTACTTAACTTTGTACTCATCAATACTTTTCATTGTTTTGATCATCTCGTCGTAGTCATAGTCTCCAATAATTCGCTTTCTTGGCTTAAATGCCTTATTAAAAATACTTCTTTCAGGTTCAAAATCTTCACCGTAACATTTTGTCAGATCAATTATGCTGTGGATTACATCGTCTGTTTGATAGCGGCGTGTCAAATAATTGGGCAGATCGTTTACCAATGATTTGTTGAATACTTTATAATCATCAGAAAGCCATAAAATAAATGGAATATCGAACATATAAATAGATGCGTTTGCCTCGGCATGACCCCAAAAATCACGATAGTCAAATATTTCCTCGCCATGATCAGGGAAATATAGCATACAACTATTTATATTTTTATCTCTTAGTCTTTCAATAATTTCGCGTAACAGCCAGTCGTTATATACAACTGAATTGTCATGAGCATTTATTACACTCAGGGGCCATGGTCTGTGAAACTCTTGCTTAACTATACTGTCATATGTTGTGTAAATATTAAATTGCTCGGGGTATCTTGATGCTTTGTCAGAATGGCTTCCCATTAAGTGTAATATTATAAACTTTTTATCCGATCTGTCTTCTAGTGCAACATCTAATGGTTTTAATAGATTCCCATCATAGCTTATAAGTGGATTATTTTTATCAAATGTGAAAAAATACCAATCAGACTCAACAGCAATTGAAGTTGAGATGGTTGTAAACTGGTCAGTAAACTCTTGATTAGAGAGCCAAAAAGTTTTAAACCCCGCATTTTTCATGTACTCAATCATAGTTTGTTTTTTATACAAAGGCTCCATATCTTCATGATTGGCGAAACTTAAAATTTTTGACATTGTGGGATTTGTGTGTGAATGTGGACTTATTACACTATCAAAAATATAAAGCTGATCGCGAATTGAATTTAATAACGGATTTGTTTGCCTTGAATATCCATAAAGACCTTGATGATATTTTGATGCAGATTCACCAATAACAACGACTACCGTCAGCGCTGAATCGGAATTGCAATTAATTTTGTAGTATTCTTTGTTTGACAAACTTTTTCTTTTTTCAATCTCCTCTTTGAAAATATTAAATTCATTTTTATAATTTTTATAGCTGTTTATAAACTTATTGGGCAGTAGATTATCAGCTAATTTCAAGTGATAGGGCAATATAAACAGTATTAACGATAACACTATTTTCCCCACAATAGGTGTTTTTGTATATTTAACACGAAATATAGGAACTACGCAGGCAATGCTTATCAATATTAAAACAACCAAAACCAAGATCAGCTTGATATTTAGGTATTGTTTTACATAATCAGTAGCTTCAATTGTACTCGTTTCCCATATCGCATAATATGCACTTTCGGGCATTTTTGACCCATAAGTAATTATATGTGCTACGCTTATTATAGCTGCCAAGAGAAAAATAGCTAAAACTAAAATAGTGTACGGTTTCATTATCCTTGGAAACAGGGCAGGAAGAGCCAAACATATCAATGATGAGGGTATTAGTACTGTATAAAAGTAATAGTTTTCAGGTACCGAAAAGATAGCCGATGACAATTCATTAAACAACTGAATAACAACTACTACCAACAATAAAAAAGTTAGCTGCTTCAAATAACCTTTAAAAACATTAATCCTATTCAAAAAATAGACATAGAGAGGATAAATTACTAATATACTGATGATTATAGCAACTAAAATATCGCTCGAGGGCTCAAAACATAAGTACAATAAAAGAATAATAAAGCTTGATAGAATACCGTAAATATGTTTTTTTACTTTATCTGCATGTTTAACTTTTATTCTATCTAATAGAAATGTTGCAGAGAAATAAATAATAAGAAATACAATTGCTCCTACTAAAGCCCCAGTAATCAAACGTGGAAAACTGGCTGTAGTTGTTTTAACAATTCCTTCAGTTAACAAAGTTTCGCTAAGCCTGTTGTACTGAGAAATTAATCCGGTTATAAAACCCGATATTGCTATGTAAACAAACTCTTTATTTTTATTCATTGATAGATAATTTTAGCCGAACATTTAATTCTTTTCTATTGATATTTACAATTACACTGATAATATTTGGTTACACCAACTCAAACCGAATCAAGTCCCGAAGGTACAGTAAAACTTTTATTTTTGAAAATGTTAAAAAAAAACACCTGCTATTCGAAACACAGCCTTTTATGATAAAACGTGTTGTGTCTGTTAAACAATTGAGTTTATTATATAAGGAAAGGACAGCAAGTGCAAATTGAATAAAGCTCGGGGAACACAACTAAAACAAAGATATTATCGAAAGTGTCATATCCTTATATACCCTTAGAACTTAAGGGATTAAGACAAAAACCACAGTAGTTGAAGAAAATACATAATTCCAAAACTTTCGAACTCCAGAACTTTTACTGCTCTGCCTGAATTTACAAATGACAAAAAATCTTTAAGGAAGTGACTGCAATGCAAAAAACTTCAACTATATTTGTACGCATGCAAAAGAGGTGGTGTTTTATTTGTCTTAATAAATAAATCACCACTCTTTGTAGTATTAAACTTCTATTAGTTAAATTGCATAAAGAGAGTTATTGTTCATCCAAAATTTGACTTACGTCTGATTACTTGGAGAATGTCCTACAATAAAAGAGAGTGTGTGTAAATGTTAACAAAAAAGTACAATCAAGTTGTTAACACGTTAAGTTTCAACAAGAAACTTCGTGATATGCGTAAGGAAATAAACTTCAG
>JAAYQU010000025.1 GCA_012519055.1 Bacteroidales bacterium
ATGCCGATAACAGCAAAGCTGGCAAAGGCGGGTTCGCCATAGGTGGAGTTTCAGCATGGAAAGGTGGAGAAATAAAAGATATATTTCATGCTACGGTTGACAGCACAAAAATTTACGTTAGCGAAGAAACAGGAGGCGCAGGCAAAGGTCGCTTTTCTGTTGGCGGGCGTTCAACTACAAAAGGCAATGAAAAAAATTTTTTTGATGTAAACACCGCCACAACAGCCGAAACCATAACCAACCAAAACCGAATATTGTGGTACCCACAAAAAAATGCCTTTATGACAGGACATCTATTTGTTGAAAGTGCTGACTCAGTTGGAGAAAACTCATTTGCAAGCGGCTATAAGAGCAGGGCAATTGGCAACTACTCACAAGCATTGGGGTACATGGCTGTAGCAAGGGGCATATACTCCACCGCAATTGGCAACCAAGCCATAGCTAATGACTCAAACTCATTTGCTCTTGGCGAAATGGCGATGGCACAAGGGGTAGAGAGCTATGCCTTTGGGCGCGGAGCGAGAGCCACGGGACATAGAAGCTTTGCCTTTGGTAGTGCAGCACCCGGAGGCGCAATAGATACTATCACTTGGACCATAGCAGGTGCACCCGTAGCCAGTGGCAACTTTTCGTTTGCTTTTGGAAATGGAGCCTTAGCACAAGGTCTTGGTAGTATATCACTGGGTTATAACAATATGGCCGAAAGAAGTTTTGCATTAGCATTAGGCAGTGAGACCAAAGCAACGGGAGCTTATAGCACTGCAATGGGTCACAATACCAAAGCAAGCGGAGCTTATAGCACTGCCATGGGTCGTGAAACCACAGCAAGCGGAGCTTATAGTGTCGCCATGGGTCGTAAATCCACAGCAAGTGGAGATCATAGTATCGCCATGGGTCATAATTCCACAGCAAGCGGACCATGGAGCACTGCTATGGGCGCAAGCACTACAGCAAGCGGATTATGGAGCACTGCAACAGGTTGGAATACCAAAGCAAGCGGAGGGAATAGCACTGCTATGGGTTGTTCTATTGAAACACAGGGAAACTTCTCCTTCGGCATTGGATTAAAGTTTCAAACTGCACCTGTAATTACCGACCCTAACACCATGGCAATTATGGGCGGCAATGTGGGTATTGGTACGGTATCACCAACTCATACCCTTAGTGTGATAGGTGATATTTTTACAAGTGGGAACTTGCTTGTTGGAAATATAGGAGAAACTGGCACCGCTTATAAACTAACGGTTTCTAAATCTGTTTCATCGGGGTTCGTAGCCTCAATCAAAAATTCAGGAGGGACGAAAACAAGCCACGGCTTACGTATTCAAGCAGGAGCAATGACAGAAACGGGAGCCAATTTTATTACGTTTTATAAACCATATAATAATACTTCATTACCAATAGGTTCAATAACTCATTCTGCAACATCGGCTGTATCTTATAATACTTCTTCTGATAAACGGTTAAAGGAGAATATTCGTAAGACCAACTATACAGTACACGATCTGATGAAAATAAAAGTAATTGATTTCAACTATCTGTTTGATGAATCAAAAACTGCTGTAACTGGATTTATCGCACAGGATATGTATGAAATATTTCCTACACCAGTTACCAAAGCAGACGATGTAAATGATTATTGGTCAATAGATTATGGTAAGGTAACACCCTTAATAGTTAAAGCGGTACAGGATCAGCAAGAAATCATTCAATCACAGCAGAAACAGATCGAATCACAGCAAAAGCAGATAGATGAGCTGAAGGCTTTGGTGGATAAACTGATGATGAAATAGTAGTATTGCTTTGTCGTTACGATATTGACCGCCGTAGCAAACAAACGACAAAACAAGGGACTAAATGAAACAATAAAAGAGCAACAAGAGCTAATTAACAAACTTATTGAAGAATTAAAAACCAAAGAATGTTTTTCAAATGTAGAGACGTCATATTAAGGCGTCTGTGTCATAATATGACGTCTCTATAAAATATTTTTTCTTTTAATACCAATGTAGCATATACATAGTCCAAAAGAACGATAATGAAGTTTGGACTATTATTATTTGGTGCGCTTGATTTATAGTAATTAAAATCGTTTTTCGAGTGTTATACCAATTGTAATTTAAAAATAGCCCAATCTTTTTAAAATTTTACAATTGTAAATGCCGATGTTACAGACACATAGCCCAAAAGAGCGATAGCGAAGTTTGGACTATAGTGTGTGTCCAATCGGTATTATTCCTGAGATGAGAGAAGCATTTTGTTAACAAATCATTAACATTTTTATTGTCAAAACACATCTGGCGCATGTTGCTGATAATCGCAGTGTTATAGCGGCGGTGGGAATAATTTCGTCCATTCATTAAAAACACCTATTGCACCATAAAATTATTTTATTTTATTTTACACTATCAAAATGGCAATATACAATTAACTAAATATCAAGCGTTATGAAAAGAATTTTACTCTCAACCCTATTGTGCTTGGCACTATTTGCAACATCAAACGCACAACAACAAGGTTTTAATTATCAAGCCGCCATACAAAAACAAGATGGCACTACACTTCAAAATCAAGAGGTTAATTTACGGATTAGTTTGATTGACCAAAGCGGCAATACCGTATATTACTCTGAAACACAAAACAGTACTACCAACAATCTTGGTATAGTTAACTTAATAGTAGGGC
>JAAYQU010000026.1 GCA_012519055.1 Bacteroidales bacterium
GACAGTATCAAGCAATTGAATTTAAAGCGGAATTTGCTGGTAATATGAATTTGTATTTGTCGGCAATAGACGATATTTTAAAAACGGAAGCAGAAAACCCAACTATTGGATTGCTGTTGTGTAAATCTAAATCTAAAATAATTGCAGAATATGCACTAAGGGGAATGACACAACCTATTGGAATAGCAGAATATGAAATTAACAATGCAATTCCGAAAGAAATAAAAACTGAATTACCAACAATTGAAGAAATAGAACTAGCTACAACAAAGGCTATACATAATGCTGGCGACAATAATAAATAGAAAGATTGTGCCAGTATGAAATTTAGCAATAAATTGAAAGTGAAGTGCTTTAAAATCCGCACTACGCATAGCCCACACCGTTAAAGCACATTTAAAAAAGTACAACTGACAAGTAATTAGAATGACAAAAAAGCTTAAAAAAATCATTTCACTAACACTGGTGTTCATTTTTATGACACCTATGACAATTAAGCTTTTAGACGGACTTTTCCACCATCATTACCACTTTCATTGTAATGCAAAGAATGAGAAGTATTTTCATGAATATCACAAAAAATGTCCGATTCTAAATTTTGAACTGTCACTTTTTTCAGTTGAAAAGCATATACAAACTACACAAAAACACCATTACAGTGTAAAACTAAATGATAATTACAATTTTGTATATTGTTGTAATAATTCAAAGTATTCGTTCTTATTACGAGCACCACCAATTTTTACAGATAAAATAATTATATCTTATACCACTTGTAATTTTAAAATAGTCCAAGCTTTTTAAAATTTTACAATGGTAAATACCGATGTTACAGACACATAGTCCAAACATCGCTATCGTTCTTTTGGACTATAGTGTATGTCCAATCGGTATTAAATGATGCAATAAAACTTATTTGTAAATTTTAAAATCGTAATAAAATGAAGAAAAACGTTTTAATTTTCTTTGTGTTATTTCTTTTCATAAAAGTAAACGCTCAAAATCAAATAAAAGGCAAAGTGACAGATATTAACAATGAACCATTAATTGGTGCATCAGTTTTTTTGCCTGAACTCAATAAAGGGACAATAACTAATCAAGCAGGAGAATATTTGATTAGTAATATTCCAAACGGAAAAATTAAAATTCAATTTTCATTTGTAGGATACAATACCGAAATGAAAATAGTTGACATTACACAACCTGAAAATAAAGTAGATGCTTTATTGACAATAGCGATTATTCAATCGCAGGAAGTAGTGATTACAGGTAGCTATGTCAGTTCTCAACATGAAAATGCTGTAAAAATTGACGTATTGAAAAGCAAGGATATTGCTTTATCAGGTACACCTAATTTCATGGAATCATTAACCAAAGTTCCGGGTGTTGATATGATATCCAAAGGACAGGGTATTTCAAAACCTATAATACGTGGTCTTTCAATGAATGATGTTTTGGTTATGAATAATGGTGTGCGAATTGAAAACTATCAATTCAGTGAAAACCACCCATTAGGTATAGATGACAACGATGTGGAAAGAGTAGAAATCATCAAGGGACCTGCTTCTTTACTTTATGGTTCGGATGCAATTGGTGGAGTTATAAATTTTATAAAAGAAAAACCTGCACCTGTAGGAAAAATACTTGGAGATTACCGTATGCAATTACATTCTAATACACTTGGAATGAACAATAGCATCGGATTAAAAGGAGCTTCTAAAAAACTTTTTGGTGGGTTTCGGTTTGGAAATAAAACCCATGCCGATTATTTACAAGGCGGTGGTGATTATGTTCCAAATTCTCGGTTCAATGAAATGACATTCAATGCCAATATGGGACATACAGGGAAGATAGGAACTTTTAAACTTACCTATGATTATTTTAAACAAGACTTAGGAATGACTGTACCTGCTATAAAGCTATTGATAACAAAACAAGGACGGAAAAATGAAATCTGGTTTCAGGATTTGGAGCATCAATTGCTTTCATCTCAAAACAGCCTTTACTTAGGCAAATTCAAATGGAATATAAATGTAGCTTATCAAAACGCACTGAGAAAACTTCAAACAACACTTGATGTTCCTTTTGTTGAAATGAATTTGAATACCATTACCTATGAATCTAAATTATATTTTCCTCCCAACGATAAATCGGAATATATTATTGGATTGCAAGGCATGTTGCAAAATAACAAAAATCTTAACAATCGAGCTTCTCAATTTTTACCTGATGCCAATATAAATAACATAGGTTTTTTAGGATTGGCACAATACACTTTTTTTGAAAAACAAAATTACAGGGTGGTTTGAGATTCGATATGTATAAAACTAAAACCTTTGAATTAGGAATAGAAGGGACAAGCGGTTATCACGCACCAGTAAACAAAGAATTTTCAAACCTTAACGGATCAATAGGTGCGACTTATAGTGTTAATAATAAAACAACGCTTAGGACTAATTTTGCAAAAGGCTATCGTGTACCGAATTTATCCGAACTTACATCAAATGGAATGCATGGAAACAGATATGAGATTGGGAATGAGAATTTATCCCCAGAAAATTCATTTGAAACGGATTTAAATATGCATTATCATGGTGAATTTTTATCCTTTGATTTGGCTGGTTTTTATAATCAAATTAATGATTATATTTTTATTTCACCAACTACAGATACAACATCAAATGGTATTAGTATTTATCGTTTCTCGCAAACAAATGCGACTCTACACGGTGGTGAAGCAGGAATCCATTTTCATCCTAAATCGTTACCTTGGTTGCATATTGAAGGGACTTATTCCTTGGTAATTGGCAAACAAGAAAATGGTAATTATTTGCCCTTTATACCTGCTCAAAAGTTTCGTTATGAAATAAGAGCAGAACGTGAAAAAATTGGATTTTTGAAGAAGCCATCAATCAAACTTTCTGCGCTAACTGCATTAAAACAAAGCAATCCATCGCCATATGAGACAGAAACAAATGGATATACGCTTGTTAACTTTAGTATTAATACTGACATTCATGTATTACGCCAAATTTTAAATTTTGGAATATCTGTAAACAATATTTTCGACACACAGTATTTTGACCATCTTTCGACATTACAACCGTTGAATTATTATAATCAAGGAAGAAATATTAGTATATCTTTAAAAATTCCGTTTGGAATAAAATAGTCAGTTGAAAATGACATGATTAGACAAATAAACGTATCATAACGCCGTTTATAAAACATTGGGGTTTAAGTGGTTATTCAAACATTCTGCCCCGCATCAAATTCGGTGTAACTTGACAGGAAAGTAGCCCGCAATCCCCAACGTTTCATACCGCCAGCCGCTGTGTGCTATTGTAAACAAAAAAGCAGTGCAAAACTTATGGCACCAAAAGATGACAATAAGACAAATTATCAGTATTTTCGTAGTACTTAAATTTAAAGTAGTTAAAAATTATTTGTTCAAATTATATTTTATAATATATTTATTTTTTACTTTTATAGGTTGTTATTTGCTGTTTTGAAAACTTAATAAAATTAAAAAAACATGTCAAAAGATATTAAAGAAGAAGCATTAAGGTACCATTCAGAAGGCAGAGCCGGCAAAGTGGAAGTAATCCCTACAAAATCGTATTCAACACAATATGATTTAACGTTGGCATACACTCCCGGTGTTGCGCAACCTTGCCTTGAAATAAAAAATAATATCGAAGATGTTTATAAATATACTGCTAAAGGCAATTTAGTAGCAGTTGTTACTAATGGTACTGCCGTGTTAGGATTAGGCAATATCGGTCCTGCAGCAGGAAAACCTGTAATGGAAGGTAAAGGCTTGCTTTTTAAAGTATATGCCGATGTTGATGTTTTTGATATCGAAGTAGCGGAAAATAATCCTGATAAATTAATAGAGATAGTAAAAGCTATATCTCCAACTTTTGGTGGAATAAATTTAGAAGATATTAAAGCTCCCGAGTGTTTTGAAATAGAAGAGAGGTTAAAAGCAGAGTTAGATATACCTGTTTTTCACGATGATCAGCACGGAACGGCTATTATTTCAGGTGCCGGACTATTAAATGCTCTTGAACTAAGTGGTAAAAAAATTGAAGATATTAAAGTGGTTGTTTGTGGTGCTGGCGCAGCGGCTATTTCATGCTCGAAGTTATACATTACATTGGGAGTTAAACCTGAAAACCTTGTAATGACAGATTCCAAAGGTGTGATAACTACACAACGAAGCGATTTAAATAAATATAAAAAACAATTTGCTACTTCTAGAAATATTCACACATTGGCTGATGCTATGGAAGGAGCAGATGTGTTTCTAGGATTGTCTGTGGCTAATATGCTATCAAAAGAGATGTTAAAGTCAATGGCTCCAAATCCGATAGTTTTTGCAATGGCAAATCCCGATCCTGAAATTGAATATCACGATGCTATTTCTACGCGCAGCGATTTGATTTTTGCAACTGGTAGATCGGATTATCCAAATCAGATTAATAATGTATTAGGATTTCCTTTTATATTTAGAGGAGCATTAGATGTTAGAGCTAAATGTATTAACGAAGAGATGAAAGTTGCCGCAACCTATGCTCTTGCAAGACTGGCTAAAGAACCAGTGATTGAATGTGTAAAAAAAGCCTATAATATTGACAAAATTGAATTTGGTAAAGAGTACATAATTCCTAAGCCTTTAGACCCAAGATTAATTTCAAGAGTTTCTACAGCTGTTGCGAAAGCCGCTATTGAAACAGGAGTAGCTAAAAAAATTATTACAGACTGGGATGCCTATCAGGAAGAATTAAATAAACGCCTTGAGAATATAAAAAATCGTATTGGTAATACAGGTAAGTATTAATTAATTCATTTCCAAAACCATTATGTTTTACAAGTAATATTAAACGGTAATATAAAAAGATATATGAAATCATTCCTAAGGATCTTTTAACTGTTTAACAAAAAACTGGTAAACATATATTATTACCCTAAAGACAGAAATAACATAAGAAACAGAAATAACTACGGCTGCCTTGTTTTAAGGCAGCCGTAGTTCAAAATAACCAAAAATAACTTTTTGTTATACTCTTACTCCTTATGGCATATGAAATACCAGATCCAGGTTAATGATTATCGCTGTTTCCCCGACCACGTTCGTTGCATTTGCTTCCCCGGACAAAGCTGCAGCAACATCCACATCTTGATAGACTTCTACGAGATCACCTTCTACAGGACCTTCTCCATCATCGTATAAATCTGCAAAAGCAGCAACATATATTTCATCTGCAAAAGGATCGAGATCTGTAAATGTAAGCGTTTTCCCGTTTGTAATATCATCTGCCGTAAGAAAATGAGACAGTACGACATCAGGCCCTTCGATTTCTATATCAATTCCTGATAAAGGATAATAAAAAATCACTACATTCAGTTTGCTACCGACTGAAGGTTTTGTTGAACCCGTAAAATTCACTGTCACTGCCAATGAGGAGCCCTCCAAAACTTCATCAAGGTTAATGGTTATAGCTGTTTCCCCTGCCACGTTCGTTGCATTTGCTGCTCCGGACAGAAGTGCAGCAGCACTCACATCCTGATAGCATTCTATAAGTTCGCCTTTTCCAGGACTTCCATCACCATCTGAATCTACAAAAGCAGCTATATATATTTCTGCTGCAAAAGGATCGAGATCTGTAAATGTAAGCGTTATCCCGTTTGTAATATCACCGGCCGTAAGGGTATGAGACAGCAGACCATCAGGACCGTCATTTTCCATGTCAACTTCTAGAAAAGGAGCATATACAAGTACCACAAACAGCTCTTCGCCGACTGAAGGAATTTTAGTACCCGTAAAATTCACGGTAACATCCAGTGAGGGCATCGTTATAACTTCATCCAAATTGATTACCACTGAGCTCAAACCGTGACAATTTTTCGGCTGGGCAACATTCGAAAAAGCATCCATCAAAGTCACATTTTCGTAGAATTCTGCAAGATCGCCCTGGCTTGGTCCCCCATCATTGTTTATATCAACTAAAGCGCCTATATAAATATGGGGCTTATTCAAATCAATCGTATCCAAGTTAACAGTGACACCATTGTCAATGTCTGACTGTGTTAAAGTAAGGCAAACGTAAATATCGGGTCCGGAAATACTATCAAAATCAAGCTCCGATATTTTGCTATTAAAAACAAATACGGTCAACTCATCACCAACCTCGGGGGTCACGCTGCCCGTAAAATTCACTGTTACTGCCAGTGATTTAACTCCGCTACTTCCACCATCATTATCATCTTTTTCACAGCTGATGAAGAGTAGCGCAAACATACCTGTCACTAGAAAAGGAATCAACAGGATTTTCTTAAATGATAGATTTTTCATAACTAATTTTGTTTAAATGATACATAGTATTAATGAAATATAAAAAACGTCATGTGAATCATTTTTGGCTATTCCTAAAAAAGTCTCAATGCCTGTGTTTCAATGTTAAAAAACACATCCCTTTGTTCTACGTAAACCCTAACTTAGCAAATATAAGATAATTATTTAAAATATGTTATATTTTCTTAACAAAAATAAAAGCAATTTGCTTTTTCTCTTGCTTTCTAAATAGTAACCATTTATGTGTCAAAACACTCTAAACACAAATGTTTTTAATCCGTTTTATTTGTTTCATTTAATTGATTTATTGAGATATATAAAAATATTGGTGTTTAAAATAAAAAAATAATATACGAATGTTGTATATTTGTTTCGTAAATTATCTGTTGTGGTGCATTTTAAAAAAGGCAGTCTATGAGAACACTGACATTATTTTTTTTAGTTATGCTTTTATCTGGTTGCGAAGGATTCAAAGTATTGACAATATATAATACTTCAGAATTCAATGCTAAAGTGACAGTTAAGCCAAGTCTTGATAAATATGAGATATCTAAAATATCAGATTATCCATATTGCCAGAACACTGACAGTACTATAGTTGTATTGAGACCAGACAGCTCAATGATTTTAGTTTCAAAATTCACAGGATTATTGTTTAATTTAAAATTAAATGAAAACGACTTAAAGACAGATTATTTAATGATTGAAACAGAAAAAGATACAATAATTGCAAATTCTAAAAAGGAAATTATTGCATTACTGAAAGACAATAAAACAAAATATAATAGGCGAACCAATGAAAGCGGTGTTATTTATAACGGTAAAAATTTAAACTGTATTATTATTAGTGATTAAAAACGCACCACAACAGGACGGTATATTTTATTTGCTTATCACAGTTTTTGCTCGCTCCTATAACACGATGTATAAAAAGAGAAATTTGTAATACCCAACAAACCTGTGGCAGCGGCGAGATAACCCGAAATACGAAAAGAGATATTTTTGCTAGCGCCGCGAGGGCAAAAACTGCGCCAACCCTCCTAACGTCGGGCACTCAAACAAAACATACCGCCAGAACGTTATCAGTAATTTGTATGAAAAGAAAAATAGTAAGTTTTATTTTCCCTCTAACTAGAAAAATAAAATCTGAGTACAACGGTTATCTTGAATTGACCACTTTTAACGGAAGAACATTGTTAAATACAGAGAACACAAATTATTCTTATGGAGCATTGCAAAGAGTTTTGAAATTCGGCTTGTTGAATACCGATCTTTCTAAAACAAAGAACATCTTGGTTCTGGGGCTAGGGGGTGGTTGCGTTTTAAAAACATTAAGAAATGAGTTTAATTACGCTAACAGAATAACTGCTGTTGACATTGACCCGGTAATAATTGAAATTGCCAAAAATGAATTCGGAATCTCTGAAGACGATAAAACTAAAATAATTTGCGATGACGCATTTGATTATGTCATGAATGACAATAGTATGTTCGACCTAATCATTATAGATCTATTCATTGACAATAAGATTCCAGACAAATTCCTATTACTGGAATTTTGGCGTGGAATAATTAACAAACTGTGTCTTGGCGGAACGATTATTTTCAATACTTTATGTGATCCTTACACAGAGACTAAAGACATAGAAAACAAATTGATGAAACGAGGGCTTAAATATAGAATATATAGACATGTAGAAGGGACAAACAAAATATTAATAGCGAACTACTGCTAACAGCGACCACAAGAAATTGGAGGTTCGGTATATATAACTGGCGTGCTATTAGTTACTCATTGCTTACAAAATAAAGGCTGCCCTAAAAAGAGCAGCCTTTCAAAATATTTATTGTCTTGTAACTATTCAGCTACAACTTCAAATTTCAAACTTACAACAACTTCACGGTGTAATTTTATATTGGCTACATATTCGCCAACTTCTTTAATTACATCGCCTTCGATAGTGATTTTTTTACGGTCGATATCGAATCCTTTTTTGCTAAGAGCTTCGGCAATTTGAATAGTATTAACTGAACCAAAGATTTTTCCTGTTGAACTGGTTTTTGCACCAATTTTAATCTCTTTATTTTCAAGTTGTTTTGCAATCTCCTCAGCTTCGGCGCGAAGTTTTTCCTCTTTGTGAGCTTGTTGTTTTTTCATCTCTTGCATCATCTTCACTGATGATGGTGTCGCAACTATTGCTAATCCTCGCGGAATAAGATAGTTACGTCCATAGCCTGATTTTACTTTAACTATGTCGTCTTTATTCCCAAGGTTTGGTATATCTTGTTTTAATATAACATCCATGATAAATGGTATTTTATTCGTTTACTTTAAAAGGTCGGTTACAAATGGTAATAGGGCTAAATGACGGCAACGTTTAACTGCTTGTGAAACTTTGCGTTGGTATTTCAAAGAAGTTCCTGTAAGACGACGAGGTAAAATTTTACCTTGCTCGTTTACAAATCTTTTCAAGAACTCGGGGTCTTTATAGTCGATATAACGAATTCTGCTTTTGCGAAAACGACAGAATTTTTTTCTTTTGGTGTCGATTGATGGCGGGGTTAAGTAGCGTATTTCCCCTTGATTTTGCGTTGTTGACATGATACTATTCCTCCACTTTTTGTTCGTCCTTAACTTCGCCTCTTCTAGCGCGTTTGCGTTCGTTGTACTCGATGGCGAATTTATCGAGTTTAACGGTTAAAAATCGCATGATTTTCTCATCGCGGCGCAACTCTGTCTCAAACTTACTAATAAAATCAGGGTTTGCTTTGAACTCCAACAGGTAGTAAAATCCTGTGGTTTTCTTTTGGATAGGATAGGCTAATTTTTTAAGCCCCCAGTCCTCTTCGTGAACAATCTCACCCTCGTTGCCTGTAATGAGATCACGAAATTTTGCGACCGCTTCCTTCATCTGCGCAGCAGACAAAACGGGATTTGCAATGAAAACGGTTTCGTACTGGTTCATTTGTTTAATTATTAAATAGTTAATTAGTTATTTTTGTTACCCGTAACACTATTTTTACGGGACTGCAAAAGTACTCACATAATTTGATTTTTCAAATTAAATATTGCTATATTTTTCGACTTAAGTATTTTTTCTTTCTATAGATAGCAATTAATTATGCTTTATCCACTTCCAAATCTCTTTCCAAGTGACTTTAGAGCCGTACATTAAAATGCCTGTCTTATAGATTTTTGCGGCTAACCACGTAGTAAAAATAAATGTTGCCACTAACAGAACCATTGATATAACAATATCAATAACAGGTACTCCATACGGAAGTCTTACCATCATAACTACAGGCGAAGTGAACGGAATTATTGAAAACCAATATGCCACACTTCCTTCGGGATTCTGCATTGCGTTTATCATAACGAACAGTGCAATTATCAGCGGCACTGTAATGGGCATCATAAACTGCTGTGTATCAGCCTCATTATCAACAGCAGAACCTACAGCCGCAAACAGGGCTCCGTATAGTAAAAATCCTCCAACAAAATAGAATAGAAACATTCCTATTATCAACGGAAAGTTAATAACACTTAGCGATTTGAAAATCACAGTTATGTCTGGTTGGTCGTCATCTGTTAAGGCTTGTACATCTTGCATTGCTCCCGAAGATACCAACTCCTGTGCTTGTTGTTCAACAATTTCAGGACTGCTTGGCATTAAAAATTTCCCGGCAGCCATAACAATCGCAACAGACAAAACTATCCACAAGGCGAACTGTGTTATGCCCACTAATCCCACTCCCACTATTTTGCCAATCAAAAGCTGAAATGGTCTAACAGACGATAGTATAACCTCAACAATACGGCTTGATTTCTCTTCAATTACACCGCGCATAACAAGTGCACCGAACATAAATATCGCGAAATAGATCAGAAATCCGCTTACATAACCAATAATCATGGCATACTCCGGACGGCTCACTTTTTCTTCGCCCTCTTCGGTTAACTTTATGGTTTGCGCATTGATTTTGGTTTTTATACGCTTCATATCTTCTTGCGATATCCCAACCTCAATCATTTTTTGGTTTTCCACAGCACGCTCAATGTTTGAGCAGATATACGACCTAAGATTCATTGACACAGCTTTAGTCGAATAAATCTGTATCTGTTGGGTCGATAGAATATTTTTGGGAATATAGACCACTGCAAAATAAATATTGTCTTTCAGTGCGTGTTTAATCTGTTCTAAAGATATATCAACGTAAGTGAATTTGGTTTTGTCGTCATCGGGGATACGTCCTTTAATGCTCTCAAACTCAACTAAAAGGGCATCGTAGTATTCGGCGTGTCTGTTGTAAATAGTTTCAAACTGTTCTTCTGACAATATTTCGTTTTTCTTTAATGTCTCTAATGTTCCTTTTAACGTGATTTTGATATTTTCAGCTATATTTTCATCGCGCTGGAGAACCACTGCATCTAACCTGTCTGCCAACTCTTTAAAGAGATATGCGTAATCACCCGATTCTCTATTTAACCTAAATATCTCTAACTTAAGGTTGTGGGTGTTTTGTAAGGTTACCTCTCTTAGAATTTTGGTGTAGTCGAAAATGCCGCTACTGTCAATAACTGCCACTTTACGTTCATCGGAACTGTCGAGTGTTGAAATCCATGCAGGAGCAATAATCATTGCTGCAAATAGGATTGGACCTAAAATGGTCATTACAATAAACGATTTTTTTCTAACTCGTGTAAGGTATTCGCGTTGAATTATATTTGATATTTTGCTCATCTCTCTTGGGTTTTATTGGTTATCACTTGGCATGGTTTCTTGTACTACTCTGATAAAGACATCGTTCATTGATGGTAGTATCTCGTTGAACGAACGTATTTCGACATGCTGAATTAGCTTTTTTAACAAATCGTTGGGCATTGTTGTCTCTTTTGTCTGCACTACGGCGCGCATATATTTTCCAACGTTTTCTGTTTCTTTAATTACAAAAACACCTTCTCCGTTTGCTGCTTGGTTTAAATCGCCAGCGTAATCTATTTTGTATGAGTGTGTTCTGTATCGTTCCTTAATCTCCTCGACATTGCCCTCTAAAACTTTTCTCGACCTGTTGATAAGTGCCACATCATCGCAAAGCTCTTCGACACTGCTCATATTGTGGGTTGAGAAAATTATTGTTGCCCCTTTTTCGCGCAACTCTAACATCTCATCTTTCAAAAGAGTTGCATTAATTGGGTCGAAGCCACTGAAAGGCTCATCGAAAATAAGTAGTTGAGGCTCGTGAATTATAGTTATAATAAATTGTAGTTTTTGCGCCATACCTTTTGAGAGTTCTTCAACTTTTTTATCCCACCACGACTGGATTTCGAGCTTTTCGAACCAATATTTCAACCTTTTTAAAGCATCGTGTCGTGAAAGTCCTTTCAATCGGGCTAAATAGATAGCCTGCTCTCCTACTTTCATTTTTTTATAAAGTCCGCGCTCTTCGGGCAGATAACCGATATTTGCAGTATGTTTTGGGGATAAAATTTCTCCATCAATTTTAACAATCCCGCTGTCAGGGGCGTAAATTTGATTGATAATACGAATCAGAGTTGTTTTTCCTGCTCCATTTGGTCCCAACAATCCGAATATTGTTCCTTTTGGCACGTCTATGGAGACATTATCTAAAGCTCTGTGATTGATAAATGTTTTTGTTACATTTTCGGTTGAAATAGCGTACATTAGAAATGGTTTTTATATTGACGGTGCAAAAGTAGTTAAAAGTTATAATAGTTAAAAGAGTGAAGCGATTAACAATTGCGAATTACGAGTTACGAATTACAAATTTACAGGGCGGTGTGCTTAGCGGAGCATTTCGACAAGCTTAATACACCGAAGTATAGAAGTCAGTAATTAGAAGGTAAAAGGTGCGAGGAGCAAGTGGAATTATCCGTAGGACAATATGAGATTAACCGTAAGATTTATCTTACGGAAACTGCAATGCCTCTAACTTTCGCCCGTAGGGCGACACAAACGCATTGAGGCAATGTGCCACCCTACGGGTGGGATTATGTGCTTATGGCACACCCATAGGCTTGCGCCTATGGTTAATCATATGTTGTCCTACGGACAAAAAACAGTTGCTAATCCAAAACTACTCTACCAAAATTCTCACCCCTGCGGTATGAGCACTAAACTCAGGTGCATATAACGACTGCACTGTTGTTGGTGCAGATAAATATTCGCCTGTACGTAAGGTATATAGGTCGAACTCTATTACGGTTACACCTTGTCTTAGTCGATAGAACAGGAACTCGGCTCTGTTATCGTAATTTTGTATATAATGGTTATTGCCAAACCTCCATTGGAAGCCACTTGTTTGGTCGACTTGCTCGAAACAAGTTGGGAACGGCAACTGTACAACTACATACTCAAGCTCGCGGTCAGAGGTTATTGTTACGCGCGCCCTTACTTTATCGCCTTGCTTAACTTTATTATCTTTTACCTCGTTCAAAGCAACCTCATCTCCTTGATGTGTAAAGGTAAAGAGCTTGGTATCAACTGTAAGATTTTGCTGCCATGGCTTGATTTTATCAAAGCTTTCGTAGAACTGCGCATAAGCTCCGCCATATACGGGATTGCTATTAGGATTGTTAATAGTTGCGGTTTTAATATCGGCGGGAATTTTATCGCCCTCGAAAGTTGTTTTAAAGTAACCAGTACCCGCATGTTGCTGATAATCTGAGCTTACGATTTTCAAGTTCGACAGGGTTATGGTAACAGCTTCATTGTTTTTAAGCCAGTTTTTGCCACTTGTTGTCAGAGCGTAAACTGCTTCGGATGTTGATAAGCCGTCGTTCCACATATGTGTGCGTTTGTTGCTTATAAGCCAAATTTTCATGGCTTCAATTTTCTCGGTCGGAGCAGTCATAGCTTGGTAAAACTCCATTATACGCACCTGTGTTGATATTGGCGCTTGATACCATTCCCAACCCTGAACGTTTTGTCGCCAAAAGACTCCTTTCTCGTGATGTACAACTGCGCTGCCGTCAATTGCCTTGTATATTTTTGTAGCGAGTTTAATATCGCCACAACTACGCGCCAATGTTCCCAAAACTGCCTGACCGTAAAGGTTATAATCTAAAGCATATTTTTTCGCGTGATTAAAATAGTACTTCTCGGCTTTTGTCGTTGGTTTGAAATTACTGTTTACTAAGCTCTTAACATATAGTGTACGTACAATAAAATATGGGGTCATATATTTTGCAGTATCGGTTTTTGATGCTAACAGTTGTCCAAATTCACGGTCTAACTCTTTATCCAAGTATTTTATTGCACTTTTTAATATAGTTTTCAATTCAGGATATTGATTAAACACCTCGCTATCAATTTTGGAAACTCTTCCGATTTGTTCCGACACGTATAGTGTAACGTAAGTACTTGCTTCCCAACCTGGTACCCACAAAAATCCGCCCGATGAGTGTTGCATTTTACTTAAATTTTTGATAGAAGTTGCGGTCAGATTTTCGATATTGTTTTTATCTAAAAACATACCTAATTTGCGTTTTTGCTCCTGTTCACTTGTTGCATCGATATACCAAGGGGTTTTTTCTATATCGGTGATTTTCAACTCCTTATTTGTAAGCAGTTTAGACTGTAAAGCATCTGGTTCTATTGTTTGCCAAATAGTTATTGTTTTACCAATTTCGGGATATTTATTAATCAGATATTTACCTGTTTGTACTCCAAAAATTGACTCAACAAGCGCAAACGGCGACTTTGGATTAGGATTATCGAAAAACTGCAACGACTGTATCGCATACCACGTTGGATTTGTGGTCATCTCAAAGGTAAGTTTCAATTTGCTATCCTCGGTAATATCGGTTGGCAACAGGTTATCAAACTTGTACTCGGTGGTGGTGCTTGGTTTTCCCCACAGAGCCATTGTATTTGTAACTAACTGTCTGTTAGGAAATACAGGAACTATTTTTTCCTCTCCATCGGTAAATGTGCCAGCTTTTGCGAATATTTTTACCGTTAAAAATCCGGGTGTAGTTGGAACTTTCACCGTTACTTTAAATGACTTGTTTTCGCCTGGTTTCAGTACAATAGTTTTTTCGTTTATTTCAGTTTCAAGCTCGCTGTCACTGCGTGTATCGGTGATTTGCGCTCCTGTTTGGAGTGTTAAAACCGAGTCTGTTACGTTGTAAACCGAAACGTTAATTGTAAGATTATCACCTGTATATGCAAAACGCGGGAAAACAGGCATTACCATCAGAGGTTTTTGGGTTTGAACCACACCCTCGTAATAACCGATAGATAGCTTTTTGTCATGTGCAAAGAGTTGCATTCTCCAGCTTGTTATCGCTTCGGGGGACTCAAATTTGAGTGTAAACTCTCCATTTTCATCGTGCTCGATAAACGGATAGAAAAATGCTGTTTCGTTGAAATTTGTGCGAACACTTGGTATCTCTGTCTTATCTGCCTGTGCGGGTTCGTCGCCTGCTGGAGCTCCTTGTGCCATTGCATCAACACTCTCTTCTTGTATAGCTACTTCATCAATTCTCTCTGTTTCTCCGCTCGACGTAGCTAATTCCATTTTTGCCTCTGGATGTGGCTCTCGCCTATAAGTGTCAAAATAGACGTTACCATAAGAGAAACTTGTATAACCCAAGAAGTTCCAGTGAATCATTGAAGGCGGCGCAACATAAAACTGTTGCTGTGAAGCTCTTCCATTAACCAAACGGTTGGTGCCAGTGTTATACTGAGTTGTATTTTTTATCGGATAGTGAATACTCAACGCCCTTACGCCTCCCGGAACAAAAGCATCTAAGCTCATATCGTACATCGACGCAACAACTTCTGCATCTAAAGGACGACCATCTGGTGTTTTCAGTTTAAACTTCCATGTCTCTTGCTCGCCCGGAACAATCTTGTTTCGCATTGTAATTGTCTCTATCTGAAGCTGTTTGCTCCAACGTTCGATTGGTATATTAAGAGTTTTACTTACTGTTTTTCCGCCGTAAACAACTATCGAGTTTACGTAAAGTGTTCCCTCGTGTTGTGGTCCAACTTTAAATTTCACAGTAAATTTTCCATTTTTTATAGTTGTTTTCTTTTGCTCCAATGTTTTGTTACCAGCAGATATGCCATACCATATATCAATATTCTTAACTGCTGACACAAAAGTTATTGTTATTTCCTGACCAGCAGTAGCTTTATTAGTACTTGAATATACGTCGAGTATTTCGGGCAATGCTAATCCTTTCTTTGCAGGATTTACAACAGTAAAATAATTGGTGTATTTCTTCCCTCCTACTGTCATGGTTAAGCTGTAAGTCCCCTCATCTAAGGTTTTTTGTAAATCAGATGGAAATTCGGCTTTATCGGCATTTACGTTACTTGACCAAATATTTTTGGCAATCTTATAATTTGCTTTATCTAATTCGCCGCTGTATTCGGTTTGTGGCATTAATTTTTCCCACTCCTCTTTAGATAGCGAATGTTTGTCAGGTTTTGCAAGGGCTGATTTTAACAATATATTTTTTGGTGGCGATAATTGATTAAGAGAGAGTTCTACCATATCGCTACATTTTTCTCCGTTTATCAAACCAATATTGATATTCGGTAACGTTTCACCCTTGATCAGCTTTGTTTTATTTAAACTAAGTCGGTAAGGATGGTCAGATACTACAAAGCTATGATTAAAATCGCGACTTTCTCCTGCTGGAGTTGTTATAGTAGCCGTAATGCTGTAGGTTTGATGTCTCAAGTTTTTATCAGACTTAAAACGTATTAGAACGCTTCCGTTCTCATCGGCAACTGCGTCAATCGTTGCAACGGTTTTTCCTGCTGGTGGTAGCCACCATATATGACGTGATGTAAGTTTTACATCTCCCACAATTTTTAACGTATTCAACTTAACTCCGCTGTAGGTTTCGGCTTCTAATTTAATAACAACCTCATCACCCGGAACAGTTGTTTTATCGGGGTTAACAAACTTTGCATCAAAGGTATAGCGGCGATATGACTCTACTCTTACCGTTTTGCTTCCATATACTCCTCTACTTCCTTGCTGAGTACTGATTGTCATATAACCCGGTTGTATATCTTCGGGGATTGGTACAGAGAAATTAAATGAGCCGAAATCATTGGTTGTTACGCTATAATTGGATATCTCTTTATAGACATTATCACGTACTGTTAACGTAACACTTTTCCCTGGAACTACGTTCCACTCTTCGTTCATACCACTATACCAAATTCCTTTTACCTGTATGATTTGTCCCGGACGATAAATTTCTCTGTCGGTAAACATTTCTATACGATTAATTACTTGATTGCCAGAACCACTATAATAAGGGGTGTAAATATTTTGCAACAGAGTATCGTTGCCGTTAATAGCTCTGATAACCCACGCCCCCGACAAAGTTTTTGTAGGTACTGAAACAGAGCCGTTTTTAATTGTATAGCTGTCTAATATCTTGACATTCTGACGACCTCTGTTTCTATCCCTGCCATATTCATATTTTAATATTTCTATTTTAGCATTACTAACGGCTTTACCATTATTTGCGTCAACTAACCATACGTTTGTGTTATTTTCGTCTTTTGACTCAGTAAACATTGCCATTTTAGTAACATGGAAAAACGTTGTTGCAATCTCATCAATTTCATTATCTGTCGAGGCTTCGATTGAATATGAACCTAATTTACCGAAAGGAATTACCAATGTGGTTGTATGTTTGTAATAATCATCGGTTTTGGGTAAATCAAACCACTCTTCATAAACCACTTTCGAGTTTTTTGTATTTATGTTGTAGCTATATGCAAACACTTCGATAACATCAGCCTCTTTTATAGTGATTTTTACTTTCGATAAATTTGAATACGACAGGCTTACAGCCATATTTTTATCTGCAATTTGATATTGTTCAGTTGAAATTGATAATCCTTTCAGCTCTATATCATATTTTAAGTTTTTGGCAAGCTTAGCTGCATGAGTGTCGGGATATTTTTTTTCTATTTCGTTTGAGATATCCCATGCTTGTTGCAGTGTGCCGTAGTATTTTACAGTAGCTGTATCTGTAGGATTATATTGTTGCGATAGCATCTTATAGTGTTGTGCCAAAGCTAGTTGCATATCAGCACAAATTTCATTTCCTTTATATTTTTCTAATAGGTTTTTTAAAGCAGCCTCATACAGTTCAAATCTACTTATATGATTGTTGCGTTTGTTTATCCACTCTAAACGATTTAACTCTATAAATCCCAATATTTCTAGGTTAGAGGCATTTGCTTTATGCCATTGCCCAAACATCTCTAACGATTTTTTCAAGGGCATTGACGTTGATTCACAGTTTTGGATATTAGAAATTTGCTCACTATCAAACTCGTAGCTATTGCCGTCATACTCTGATAGCAACTCTATTCCTTGGAAAAATATTTGATCTATAAGTTTTGGGAAATACTTCAAATAATAATCGTCTCCATCAAACAACTCCTTATATGATGTTATTTTATCTTCCTCTTTTTGAGCAAGTTTCAGAGCTTCGTCAATAGCGGCACTAACCAGTCTGAAATAATCGTGTTTGCTCATTTCATCAAACAAAATATTTTCTACACCATCATCGGGCTTTTGATCAATACTCCATTTGTTTGCTCTATACTGACTTGACAACGATATTGCCTCCATCAGTTTTAACGCCGCTTTGGCTTTTTCGGGGGCTTGTTGGATAATAAGTTTTAAAGAATCGTGAATATTGTTACTCTCTAACTCGTACACTCGCGGCAAAAACTTCAATTTATATATTGCTGCGAAAATATAATCTGTGTGATTATTTTCTTTCAAAGCATTGCCAAGCATTTGGTCGGCTACCGTAACACCTTTCTGAATTTGACCTTTGCTTTCCAAATCAATTAACTCATCTCGTAAATTGCTTTGTGCCTGAATTTGCGTAAACGCGATGGTTGTCATTAATACTACTAATATTCTTTTCATTGTATTTGTTTTTATTGTTGACTTGATTAATTATTAGTTTTAAATCGAAAATCGGGCATTAAATATAATTGAATTTTTTTTAACAAACTCTTTCTTTGAAAAAACATAAATTATAGTATTTTATTGTGACATAAATAAAGATTTTATCAACGAAAATAACTACTTTTACAAATTGCAGTTACGTAATTTAAAAATAAGAAAGAATGATCCGTAAACTACTTGTAATCACATTTTTCACTGTTTGTGCTTTTTATAACACTTCAGGACAATCTGTTAATGTTGGGCAAAAAGCTCCGGAAATTATTCAGCTTAATACCAATGGAGACACTTTAAAACTATCTGACTTTAAGGGTAAATTAGTTTTAATTGATTTTTGGGCATCGTGGTGTGTACCTTGCAGAAGGGAATCTCCGTATTTGATCAAGGCTTATGATATGTTTAAAGATAGCGAGTTCAAAAATGGAAACGGATTTGTAATATTTAGCATAACTTTAGATAGCCACCGTGACAGATGGCTAAAGGCTATTACAGAAGACAGTCTGTACTGGTCCTCGCATGGAGGAGATTTAAAAGGCTGGCGCAATGAAGCAGCCAAAGAATACAATATAAAAGCCATTCCCGCTAACTTTTTAGTTGATGGAGACGGCACTATTATCGCACAAAATTTACGAGGTGAGGAACTTATAGAAGCAATTAAAAAACAAACTGTTTCAAATCGCCGTTTGTTTTGGTGGCTCAACTGAATTTATTCTAAATAAGCATTGTTACAAAATATGTCTAACTGTAGTAAATAATAGAGAAATGAAGATAAAACGAATTTTACGTAAATTAGGAAAAATACTTTTGATTACTATCCTTTCAGTTATCACTCTGGTAGTAGTACTAATAGCAGTTGCATTAAATTCGGAAAACACTATTACACAGTTGGCATTAGAAGAGGTTAGTCATATTGTTAAAGCTCCGATAAGTATTGAAAACATATCGTTACGACTTTTTAGGAACTTTCCGAATGCAACAGTTGAATTTGATGGATTTACAATTGGAAAAGAGTTTGAAAACCACGATTCTGCAAATTTTGAGGTTGCCGATACTCTTGTCAGATTAAGAAAACTATACGTTTCGGTTAAGACTAGACCACTACTATCAAACAGAATAGAGATAAATAAAATTGAGATAGAGGGTATTAAACTTAACTATTTTGTCGATACAGCCGGTGTTACCAATTTCGATTTTTTAATTGCTTCCGACTCTACAGCGATTGATTCGCTCGAACAAGAACAGAGCATCCCTATTGATACCTCCGAAACAGCTTTAAATATACTGTTGGCAAATCTTACCATTGGCGATATTGAGCTAAACTACAACGACGAATCGCTTAAAGCCAAAGCAAGATGTTATATCCCAAAAATCAGAGTTAAGGGAAAAGTCAAAGACGACGATTACTTGGGAAGTGTTAAAGGCTCTATCGAATTAACTGACTGCGCCCTTGGCGGCACAAATCTACACTTAATGCAGAAGACAGAATTGGGCTTTAATATTGACTATAAAAATGGATTTGCCCATATTAACGAACTTGAACTACTTACCGACGGGGCAAAAATAGAATCTACTGGTAGCGTTAACTTAGCAGACTCCATTGGAGTTGATTTGGCTGTTGTGTTTAAAGAATTCGATATAAAGGAGCTTTTTAAATATGCACCGGATGATATCAAGAAAGAGGTTGGAATATCGAAAGTAAAAGGAATTTTAGATATCGAAGCCAAAGTTGAGGGTTATGTTTATGACACTCTGCTTTTACCATCGGTAAGCACAAAGATTACATTTAAAAACGGAACAGTCGTAACTACCGAATATCCTAAAATAGAGAAACTTAACATTGATCTCGCCGTATTGATTGATAACCCTAACGACCTGAGCACGGTTAATGCTAACATTAATGATTTTAGCTTTTTTATTAACAAAAGCAATTTTAAAATATCGGGCAAAGCCTCTGATTTAGACAAAATTAGATACGATCTGTTAGTAAAATCACACATCAATATAAATGACTTCGTTTCGTTTATTCCGGACAGTACTGTTGAATATATCACGGGTTTAGTAGCTTTAGATATGCATACAAAAGGTATTCTGCCAGATGATATAGAGAATAGTACCGATTATTTTCTGAATAATACCACTTTAGATTTAAAAATTCGCAATCTAAATACTGCTCTTGATAGTGTCAATGTTATTAAAAATCTTGGAGTTGACTTCCACTTGATGAAAGGTAAAAACTTAGTAATAAGAAACCTGTATCTTGATTTACCGGAATATGATTTAAACCTTGCTCCTTCGTCAATTGCCCTTCAACTAATTGGCAATATTGATGATTTAGATAATATTAAAGCCAATATCAATTCGTTTAATTTCGTTACTGGCAGCAACTCTATTTCTGGATATGGAAAAGTTAAAGATTTGAACAAGCCCGATTTTGAACTTACAACCACGATAAAGGTTGATATTGACGAAATCAAGCACTTTATTCCTGATTCTATTGCGGAACAAATTGCCGGCAAGGTTGAGTTAACAATAGACACCTACGGACAGATTGACCTTGATTCGATAGATAATTACATAAATCCAATTCTTTTTGAACAAACAAAAATTGATTTAAAAGTCAGAGACCTTGATTTTGAAATGTTTGGCGATACGCTTATTAAATTTAACAACATGAAGTTTGATATGAAAATGGCGCAGGACACCATCAAAATTGACAACCTCTACGCTAAATTACATGGAATTGATTTGAAAGTCAACTCTACCGAGATATGGAATGTATATAAAGCCTTCATGCTTGAGCAAAAGGGTGTACCGCTAATAGTAGCCAACACTGAAATCAGTTTAAGCGAATTTGACTATAATAAATTTGCGCATCTGTTTGAGAGTGAGGAAGATGATTCTGAGGCAGAAACCAAAACAGAAGTAAATACAGAAACAAAAGCTGAAACAAAAACAGAGGCTAAAATAGATACTGCTACAGGAACAGAAACTAACGCTAAAACTCAAACGGGAACCAAATCGAGTGCTGCAGAACAAACAGCAACCGAAACAGTCCCAACAGAAGAGACCTATATCCCACCTTACATTGCACGAGGTACATTTGCTGTCAAAAAAGTTAAATATGAAAATATTACTCTGAACGATATCACCACAAAATTCCGTGTTGATGATAGTTTATACATTGCTGATCAGCTTAAGTTCAGCGCATATGGTGGTAGTATGACAACATCGGCAGTTTATGACACACGAGATACTGTATCAACAGTGATAATGTTTAAAAACATTATCGACAAAATGGATGTGAACCAAATGCTAGTTGAGATTGAAGACTACGCTGGACTAGATGATTTTACTCACGAAAATATCAGCGGTATCCTTACAAGCGCAGTCGATGGACGTATCGTTATGCAGGGCGACAGCATTTTATACGATAAAATAATTGTACGCGGAGATCTTAAACTTGAAAACGGAGGAATTTATAACTACGAGCCTATCAGAGAATTAGGTAAATTTACAGGCTTACGCGAGTTAGAGAATATTGTTTTCAGAACATTGAATAGCGGTATTTTCATATATGATAACAATATTTACTTCCCAAAAACCGATATAGTTAGCACTGCGACAGACATATCTGCATTTGGAATGGTTAGTTTTGGAGACGAATATCAGTTACACCTAAAGGCTCACTTAGGCGACGTACTTGTAGGAAAATCTAACAGATTGCTTAAAAAGCAAATGAAAGAGTCCGATTTGCTTGATGGTGATGAATCAACCCGAAAAGGATTAAACCTATTAGCTTTAAATCGCGATGGCAACACAAAATATGGCTTCGATAACAAACGAATGCAAAGAGTAATGACAGCCGAAATTAGGGTTCAAGAACGTGGTTTAAGCTTACTGTTCCATCCCAAATTAGTGAGTTATAGTACCGATTTAATTCGTAAAGAGATAAGAAAATCTGACAAACCTAAAACAGAATAACCAAAATCAGTAACATAATTATTATCAAATAGATAAAAGTTAATTCTAAACAGGAATGTTAAATAAAAAAAAGGTATTTTATATTTTTATTTTAACTGTATCAATAGCTATACTTGCAATAGTTGTTGTGAAAACTTTTTTTATCAAAGATAAAGTTAGACAAATTGGTACAGAACTGTCCCAAAGAGACTTAGATATTGTTTTTGGTGAAGATACAGCATCAGTTTCGGTTTTTTTATATGCTAACTATGGATGTCCATATTGTCGCAAATTTTTCAAGGAGGTCTATCCGGCAATTGAAGATGAGTTTATAAATTCAGGAAAGGTTAAAATAATTCTAAGATTAACATTTAAAACAGCAAACCAAGATCTTACAACTGCAATGAAAGCATCAGTTTGTGTCAATAAATTTGGCAACTATGAGTATTTGCACCAATTATTTTTAAATCAAAGCAATATTGTTTACACTGCCGATTTTCACGACATGATAGATGAATTTATTGATAAAGATATACAAGTAGCTGAATGTATCTTAGGAGGAGATGCCGATAATTATCTGAAACAAAATATTGAAGAGTTTGAAACGTTAAAGTTGAAAGGAGTACCTACTTTTGTAATCGATAGAAAAATATATTATGGCTTTAAAGAGTATGATTTATTAAAAAAAATATTAAATTATCACCTAACACAAATTAATAACTAATAAAACTGATCATTATGAAAAAAATTAAATTTTATCCGCTCCTACTGTTTGTTTTTGTAGCAGCATTCGCTGTTAGTTGCAAAGAGACTAAAGAAGATGATTTTTGTCAAGCTTTTAGTGCAATAATTGATATTAATCCTTCGTGTGAAATTCCTAGTGTTTGCTGCCCTGTTGATGAAGGCAACTGCTACTATTTGTCACCCGATGGCAAAAAATACTCCTGCGATGCAAGCCAGGCATCTAGTACCAATCCCGATGGTTGCAACTTAGCTCAAGAGAAGTATATTGAAGAGAATTGTGAAACTACTAAAATGAGTGCTGCTAATCGTGAATCAATAAAATTAGAGCTAACTGCATTAACTCGTCAAATGATGTTGAAAGCGCGAAACTACTCGTTGTGCAACTAACTGAAAGTTAAACTGTAGAGACGTCATATCATGGCGTCTCTGGAAATTGAAATATTGTAGAGACGTCATACCATGGCGTCTCTAAATAAATTAGGTATCGGAGACGCCACAATGTGACGTCTCTACTTTTTTACCTAAATCCGTCTCTCATCCTTTCAAAAACATTTTTACTTGCATTGTTTTTCTCGGGATCAAACGATGACGAATCTTTAAACTGTTCTAAAATTTTCTTTTCATCTCTTGACACACTCGAAGGTATCCAAACGTTTACCTGCACCAAAACATCACCCTGTCCGTAGCCATTTAACTCGGGAATACCTTTACCTCTCAATCTCAATATTTTACCCGATTGTGTGCCCGCATCTATTTTGATTTTCGCCCTGCCATCAACAAGAGGAATCTCGGCAGTAGTGCCCAAAATGGCTTCGGGAATACTTATAAATAGATTGTAAACAAGATCATTGCCATCACGGATGAGTTCTTTATGCTGCTCTTCTTCTATTACCACAAGTAAATCACCGTTAATTCCACCACGTCTTGCAGCATGACCTTTTCCAGTAACAGACATCTGCATTCCTTCTCCAACTCCCGCGGGTATTTTTATTGCAACAACTTCGTCTTCTTTTACAATACCTTCGCCATGACAAGATGTACATTTCGATTTAATGATACGTCCCTCGCCACCACAAGCAGAACAAGCCGAAGTGGTTTGCATTTGTCCCAAAAAAGTATTTGAAATTCTGGTTACACGACCTGAACCATTGCAAGTAGTGCAAGTTGAATAACTGCTAGAATCTTTTGCTCCTGTCCCACCACACTTTTTACAGGCAACATATTTATTTATCTTGATTTTCTTTTCTACACCATTAACAATTTCGGAAAGATCGAGCTTAATTTTTACTCTAATATTTCCTCCTTTATTGACACTTCGAGCACCGCTTCCGCGCCCAAAACCACTAAACCCACCAAAAATAGTATCACTAAAAATATCTCCGAATGAGGAGAATATATCCTCCATAGTCATGCCACCGCCAGACCAACCTCCAGCACCGCCGGAAAAGGCTTGGTGGCCAAACTGATCGTATTTGCTTCTTTTATCGTCATTTGATAAAACATCGTATGCTTCGGCTGCCTCTTTAAACTTCTCCTCAGCCTCTTTATCCCCCGGATTTCTGTCAGGGTGATATTTTAAAGCCATTTTACGATATGCTTTTTTTATCTCCTCTTTGTCAGAATTTTTAGAAACGCCTAATATTTCGTAATAGTCTCGTTTTGACATAATTAATTCTGTCTTTGTTTATAATTCTGTTTATTCTCCAATTACAACCTGAGAATATCTTATTACCTTATCATTCAACATGTAACCCTTTTTAATTACATCTACAATTTTTCCTTTCAGCTCTTCGCTTGGAGCAGGTATCTTTGTTACAGCTTCGTGTTTGTCAAGATCAAACTCATTGTCCGTTGTTTCAATCACTGTTACTCCATTTTGCTTCAAAAAATCAATAAATTTGGAGTGAATTAGGTTTATACCTGTTTTAACAGCCTCAATATCTTTCGACTGTTCAATGTTTTGAATAGCCCTCTCAACGTCATCTATTACAGGTAAAATGTCTTTAAAAATATCCTCACCGGCGCTTTTAATCAGTTCAATACGCTCACGCAGTGTACGCCGCTTGTAATTATCAAACTCGGCAACTAACCTGATGTACTTATCGTTCATCTCATCAAGCTGATTTTTCAAAATCTCCTCATTGCACACTTCTTGTTCCTCTGCAACTGGAGTCTCCTGCTCGTCAATTTCGTTTGTTTGCTCTGTTTGCTTCGATTGAGCAACAGTCTCTTCTAAAATTTCTTTTTTAATTTCTTTCTCTTTTGATTTATCTTTTTTCGACATAGCTTACTTGTTTTCTCTCTTATCGTGCAAAGATATTGCCAATTGTTAAAGAATGAAAATTTGGCACAACAAAATACAAAAAGGTGTCATAGTGACAAAGAAAGTTGAAAGCTAAAAGTAGAAAGTTGCAAGAAATTGGGACACAGATTAAACAGTTTTACACGGAACATTAATTAATTGATTTTCAGTTAGTTAATTGCTTATTGTTAATTGTTCATTGTTTATCTGGAATAATTATCCAAAGAATAATATAAGCCAAAATTCCAGTAAACACCACACCAATAAGCGATAGTAAAATGTATCCTATTCTCACTAAAGATATATCTAAACCAAAGTATTCTGCAATACCTGCACAAACACCAGCTATAATCTTATCGTCTGAACGGGTTAATTTCTTTTTCATTTTTGATCTATTTGTTTTATCATCGTAAAAATAATTGTTTTTTTACTCCTAAATCATACACAATTTACAAAAAAAACAATTAAGACTGTTTTACAAATATTTAAATACTGTTTTAAAGCACTTTATTTGTAGTTATGTATCGTGAATCAATAAAAAATTATATCTTTCGGATATATTTTTACCATATAGCTGAGAAATGAGAAAGTATCTAATAGCATTTGCTGTGGTTTTTTTAACGCATTGCATGGCATTGCAAGGTAAAACACAACATCAGGTGGACTCAATGCTATCGGTTATTGACACACTGCCTTTAAAAGAAAAAATCAATACTTACGAGGTAATTATAAAATATTATTCTCGAAAAAAACCATACTTAGGAGTAAAATATGCTTTAGAATGCCTTGATGTTGTAAACCTGAACAATGTAGACACTCTAACCTATGCTAACATCTTAAATTTGGTTGGTTCATCGTATTGGTATCAAAAAGACGAAACATCGGCACTTGATTTCTTTATTAAAAGCCTTGATTTACGAGAAAAGATTAATGACTCAGCCGGAATTTCAAAGTCTTTAAATAATGTTGGGGTTATTTACATAACCTCAAAAAGATATGAAGAGGCCATTGAGATATACAACCGTTCATTAGATATAAAAAAACAACTGGGAGATTCCATTGGTATTGCGGCAGGCTATATAAACCTTGGGAAAATATATAATGATACTGATCAAAGCGAAATTGCATTAGATTATTTCTCTAAGGCCGTACCAATTCTAGAGTCACGCGATGACAAAACACAACTGTCATCGTGCTACAACAATATCGGTGTAGTTTACATGCATAACACACATTTTTTGAAAGCTATTGATTATTTATTAAAAGCCGATTCTATTGCAGTCAACAATAATAACGATTTTGGGTTAGCAGATATTAGAATGAATCTTGGAAGGTGTTATGAGAATTTAGGAGACTATGGTAAAGCTTTACACTATTACGATGATGTTATAACCTTAGGTAAGAAACTCAATAATATTCCACGTCTTCAATCGGTATATTCCAAATTAGCAAACACATACGAAAAATTCGGGAATTACGCAAAAGCACTTCAATATTTTAAGATAGCAAGTAAATTTGACGACTCAATTCAAAAAATTAAAGAAGAGGAAAGATTTTTCGAACTCCAAATGAAGTTCGAACAAGAGAAATATGAAAAAGAAATCGAAGTTTTAAGGCAAAAAACTGATATTCAACAGTTTCAAATAGAGAAAAGCCGTTTTAGATACAGTATTTTATTCGCTATAATTATAATAGTAATATTTCTATTTTACCTATTCTACATTAAATACAAACTTAAAAGCAAACACAATAAAGAACTAGACCAGAAAATTCAAGAACGCACCGCATCTTTACAACAAGAAATTATAGAACGAAAAAGGATTCAAGAAAAAGAGTTAGAGGCACAAGAACGTTTCAAATATATCTTGAATACTCTACCTATGGGTGTACTACATTATGAAAAAAGTGGTGTTATCTTAAGTGTAAATCCTGAGTTTGCGATAATGCTTGACACATCAGTTGAATCAATAAGAGCACGAAAAATATACGATATAATAGATGACAGTTATCTGTTAGATAGACTTTATGGGGCATTTAACGACAAAGCTACTGAATTTGAACACACCATAACAGTCAACGGGAAAAGCTTAAATATCTTTGTTTACATTAACAGTGTATATTCTGCAAACGGTAAATCTCTAGGTGCATTTGCAATATTTGAAGATATTACTGTCAGGAAAAAAAATGAAGAGATAATAAAAGCTAACGAAGCCCGATTTAAAGATTTAGCAGATAGTTTGCCCGAAATGGTTAGTGAAATAGACAACCAAGGTTATATAAAATATGCAAATAAGCTGTTTTTTGAAAAACTTGGATACGATCCTGAATTTATTAGCCGAGGTTTTCATGCCCTTAGACTTTTCCCAAAATCTGACAGAAAAAAAATATCCACTCTTTTTCGAAATTTTAATAGCTTAAAGTTTCGAGAGGTACAAGAAGAGGTAACCATTGTTACACTCAATAATAAAACATTTGATGCTCTAATAAAAGTAAATGCAATAATAAAAAATGATATAGTTACCGGCTTGCGTAGTATTATTATCGACATTTCAAATCAAAAGAAACATGAAACGGAACTTAAGAACGCTAAGGAAAAAGCCGAGGAGGCAGATAGACTGAAATCTGCATTTTTAGCTAATATTAGACACGAAATACGCACGCCCATGAATGGGATAATTGGTTTTAGCGAATTAATCCGTGACCAAGACCTTTCAGAAGCACAACGTAAAGAGTATTTAGATATTATTATCAAAAGTAGCAACCAATTGCTTCAAATTGTCGATGATATGGTAAATATCTCAATTGTAGAAGCCGGGAAAATTGATATTTCCAACCATAAAGTTGACTTAGAACAATTCTTTAATGAACTTTTCGTCTTTTCTAGTGGACATGCAGCATCACTAAATGATAAAATTACAGTTGTTTCAAGATATATGCTGCCCGACGATGCTGGAGTTGTTTGGATTGACGGCACAAAACTTCAACAAGTTTTTAACAGCCTGATTAACAATGCCATAAAGTTCACAAAAGAGGGTTTTGTCGAGTTCGGATGCTATCTTTCACGTAACAATCTTATCAAGTTTTTTGTCAAAGACACGGGGATTGGAATTTCAGAAGAAAATCAAAATATAATTTTTGATCATTTCAGGCAAGGTGATCATACAACAATTCCAGAATATGGAGGAACCGGATTAGGACTCACAATCAGTAAAGCAATAATAGAGCTAATGGGCGGTAAATTGTGGGTTGAAAGCGAAATAGGCAAAGGATCAACCTTCTATTTTACTTTGCCATATATCCAGTACACCGAAGATCACGAGTTAAAAAACAATGAAACCTATACAAAGTGGAATTACAAAACACTTTTACTATATGATTCAAACTATAAAACCACCAGAGAAATACAAAATATTTTAATCCCTAGTGGGATCAAAATCATTAATATTTCTGATAGTCAAAAACTACTGGATACTTTAGAACAAAACAGTTCTATTGACGTAATTATTTTGGAAAGTCAATATTCTCACAACAGCGAATTTTCATTGATAAAAGATATTAGAGCTAAAAATGAAGATGTTCCCATTGTAGTTCTATTACCAAAAGCCTCGCTAAAAGAGAAGAAGCAAATTTTTGCAGATGGTTGTAACGACTATTTTGTATTACCTGTCAACAAATTTGTTTTAATGTCGAAACTAAATAGTTTCTTAGATAAATAGCATTTTATTTAAAGATGTATATTGATGTTTGCTGCGCAATAATCAAAAAAGATGGAAAAATATTAGCTGCAAAACGTAAACCAATAGGTTTGCGAGGAGGAATGTGGGAGTTCCCGGGCGGGAAAATAGAGGAAAACGAAACACCCGAAGATTGTATTAAAAGAGAAATCATTGAAGAGTTGGGTATGAAAATTGAAATAATAAAAAAGCTCCCAACAGTCAAACATAGTTACCACGATATAAATATCAGACTAACACCCTTTTTTGCATCTGCTTTATCTGAAATTACCCGATTAGAGAGTCACGAAAAAGCTGACTTTTTTGAAAAGAGCGAACTCTCAAACCTTAAATGGTCTGAAGCCGACCGTTTAGTTTTAAACCAATGGTTGAAAGAGTCAAATCGTTAAAATACAAATACATTTTGTGGCTGTTCTACAATAAAAGTATGATTTTTACATTTTTTCAATATCATAAAATATACTCAGCAGCCTAAACCACAAACATAATAGAACATTGCATCTTCCCCAACAGAAAACATCTATTGGAAAATAAATATTATATTGGCAAACCTCGTACATAATGATATTCGTCTTAGCCGTTATTTAGTTGAATTTATCAATTAATTTTAAAAGTAAAGTAAATTATACAAAAGAAAAAGAACAATACGTATGAAAACACTAACACTAATAACCACCCTTTTACTAATCTGCTTACAAACTGTAGCACAAGATTTTTGGGTGCCATTAGATACACCTGAAAATTTTTGGGTACGTGCTATGACCTCAAATAGCCATGGCGTTTATTTTGGATTAAAAGATGGTGTTTACAGAACTTTAGACAATGGAAAAACAATTGAAAAAACCGGATTAAACTCTGCCGTACGATCATTTACGGTTGATGCAAATGACCGTATTTACGCAGGCTCGTGGAATTTGCACTCTTCTGACAATAACGGCGATACATGGGATACTATTCCAACACCCGAAGTCCCTTGTGCAATACATGTTAACGAAAAGTTTATTGTTTTTAGTAATGGGGGCAGAATATATAAAAAAAACCTCCACGACACAGTTTGGACAATAGTTTTCGAAGACTACTACGATTCTCCTATAACCTCCTTTACTCAGAATAATGAAGGGGCTTTATTTGCCGGAACTATAAATTTTTTCGCAAATAGTGATATCCTATTCTCTTTTGATAGTGGAAACACATGGGAAAGCTGCTGGCAAGACGACAACCACGTTCAATCGCTTGCGACAAACTCAATAGACTACATCTTTGCAGGCACACGTTTTGGTTTTTTTCGCTCAACCAATAACGGAAACACTTGGGAAAGAAAGAAATTAGCAGATGTACAAGCTATAATAATTGATTCAAACGATCGGATTTTTATAGGATGTACAGACGAATACGGAGGACCGGGTTGTGTACTTTATTCTGACGACCACGGTGACACATGGGAGGATATAACTCAGGGCTTAACTAATCTTAGGATCGAAAAAATGGCTCTCTCTTCTGATGGTTATCTTTTATTGGTTGTCGGATGTAGTAGTAATGTATCCTCTCTCTTTCGGACAATAACACCAGTGTCAACCAATATTCAAAATATTGTAAAACATGAACAGCTATTAATCTTTCCAAATCCAGTTAATAATATGCTAACATATAGCACTAAACAACCATTAGAGGGGAAAAATGCACTGATAAAAATATACAATATAAATGGAGAAAAAACTTTAGAAAAAGAAATACAACTTTCAAGTAATAATAGTTTGGATATATCTTATTTAAAAACTGGTACATATATTTTTCATTTACAATTAAACAGTCAAATATTAACTAAAAAAATCATAAAACTCTAATTGAATTTTTACTAACAAAAAATAATATAAAGATAGAGTGGCATACCATTCTATCTTTTTTTAATTAGCTTTGCATTAAATATTTGAGTTCACATATTTTGCTAATTAGAATGTACCGAAAGATTCTTATTCTGTTTCTCCTAATAATGTCCCTGCAGTCGCAAGCACAACTTAATGTTGCGTACTATATCGGCTCGGGGCGGTACGATTTGTATAAAGAGAACTATATAAGCGCAGTAGCCCGCTTTACAGCCGTTATAAATAGCAAGCCAAAACTTACGGAAGCTTGGTTTTTACGTGGAATAGCCAAATATAATCTAAACGATTTTCGTGGTGCCATGGAAGACTTTTCAATGGCAATTAAGATAAATCCGTTCTATTCAGATGCATTTCACTACAGAGGATTAACATTTGAACAGTTGGGCGATTTCAACAATGCTAAAGAAGACCTGGCAGCGGCTATGGAGTTAAATCCTGCAAATAGCCATATATACGCCGATATGGGAGTAATTCACATTATGCACGAGGAGCATGAAAAGGCTTTGGAATATTTCAACGAATCGCTAAAAATAGAAAAGACATTGCCCGACACATATTTTAATCGTGCAATTAGCCACGTACACTTAGGAGATACCGTACAGGCAATCAATGACTTAAAAACAGGAATACGGTTAAACCCTTTTTCAGCCGAAGCACTACGCAGATTGGCAATAATCCAATATGAACAAAAAAATTATTCCGAAGCAATTATAAACCTTAATCAAGCATTGAAGTTAGACGAGGGAAATACCCTGATAATGTTTCAGCGAGCAATATCGTACTACCAATTAGAGAATTTTGACAAGGCTTTAGACGACCTACAGGCTATTTTAAAGATTGATTCCACAAATGCATTGGTTTACTATAATCGAGCTGTACTGCTCACTGAATTAGGTAGATACAACGAAGCTATTGACGACTATACAGAAGCTATAAACAACAATCCCGACAATATTCTCACATATTACAATCGTGCAGGTGCAAAAATTGCACTCAACAATTATCAAGGGGCATTGTATGATTACAATCGCGCAATTGAAATCTTTCCTGATTTTGCAACTGCGTATTTAAATCGTAGTTATGTAAAACAGATGCTTGGCGACGACAAAGGCGCATACTTGGATCATTTGAAAGCCGAAGAGATGATTGCCAAATATCGGACAGATAGCTCCGACACAACAGAATACGCCCAACTTCGTGATACAGCGGCGGATCTAAAACAAATGCTCGATTTTAATAGCGAGTTTAGCAACAGCTTTACGCGTGGAAGAATACAAAATCAAGCCGTTGACATAAAGTTACAGCCAAACTATTCGGTTCAAGTTGCTAAGGTTCCGCCTGCAGAAAATTTGCCATTTATTAGTTCATTTTTTGCATATAATCAATCCGATGAGCATACAAACAATATATATCCTCGCTTGATGGTTAAGGATACTACAGCTGCTCAGCCCTCAACTGTTGACTCATTGCTACAACCAGAACTCTTTATTGTTCAGAAAGTTATAGCGCAAGCTCAACAAGCAAATTATAATAAAGCACTTGAACTGCTACGAGAATCCAAAGAGGTTTTTAAAACATTGTGGTTATACTATTTCCTTGAGGGAACCATAGAAGCCTCAATGGCTGAATATGTTTTTTCTATGTCGGAAATATCAACAACAATAAAGCTTACTGAAGATAAAACAACGTACCGCGCAACAAGTGACACCAGAACGGTTGTTGACTACAGCAAAGCCGAACAGGGGCTGAATAACTCAATTGAGCTGAATCCCAATTTCTCGTTATGTTACTATAACAAAGCAAATATTATGGCTTTATCGCAACGGTTTCGCGAGGCAATAGACGACTATTCAAAAGCAATAAGTATTGACGAAAGTTTACCACAAGCCTACTATAATCGAGGTCTTACCTTAATTTATCTAAAAGAGGTTGAGCGTGGATGTTTAGATATCAGTAAAGCTGGTCAACTTGGAATATCCGATTCCTATAATGTTATTAAACGATATTGTGAAACAAAAAAATAGTGAAAATGATTGGACAAGAGATTGTTTATAATTACCTGAAAGAGCTTGGAATTGAATTTGAATACTACGAACACCCACCAATACCAACAATAGAAGATGCCAAAATTCACAAATGGTGGTTAGACGCAGTATTTTGTAAAAACATCTTTTTTAGAAATCATAAGGGAAATCGTCATTATCTGGTGATAGTACATCACGATGCTCAATTAGAAATCAGTGCTCTTGAAAAAAAACTAAAACAAGGGAAACTCACGTTTGCATCAGAAAAACGAATGACAAAATATTTAGGATTAATGCCCGGCTCCGTCTCCCCTTTTGGACTTCTCAACGATAAAGAAAACCACGTACACACATTTTTTGATCCTGCACTAAAAGAAGCCGAAAAGCTTAGTTTCCACCCAAATGACAACAGAGCCACCATAGTTTTAAAATCCGAAGATTTTTGGAAATATATGAACTCTTTAAAAAACAGTTACGAGTTTATGGAGTTTTAACCCCAAACCCTTAAAAAATTAGAAAGTAAAAGCGATTAATAATGAACAATTGCATGGTTTTCAGTTAATTCATTAAAAACCTGTGTAAATCCGTTCAATCTGTGTCATCTGTGTTCAAATTTCTTTTCCCTTTTAACTTTTTTTGTTAACTTTGTCACCGATATAATACAATGGGGTGCCTTACTTTCAGGCTGAGATCATACCCTTAGAACCTGATCCGGATAATGCCGGCGAAGGGAAAAGTTTTTCGTATCTCATTTTTTTTATCTCCCCATTGCTTTTTGTTAAACTATAAAAGCAATAGAAATGAAACATTACTTTTTAACAATTCTTGTCGCAATGAGCGTAACCAGCTCTATGGCTCAATTTTCCTTAAGTGGAAAAATCACAACAACCGAAGGTCGCCCACTTGAAGGCGCAAACGTATTTGTTGAAAAACTGGAAACAGGTACAGTAACGAACCACGAAGGTAGATTTACATTAACAAATCTACCTGAGAATGAGGAGTTAGTGACAGTTTATAGTTATTTGGGATTTAGACCCGAAAAACGCACAATTGTCCTAAAAAATGATTACTATATTGAAATTCAATTAGAAACACAAGCCTATACAGCTCAGGAAGTTATTGTATCGGCTTTGAGAGCTTCAGAAAACACCCCGGTAAGCCACCATACTATTGATTACAAAACAATAAAAGAGAAAAACAGCGGTCAGGAAATACCGTATCTATTACAACTCACACCATCATTAGTTGCATCATCTGATGCAGGAACGGGGATTGGATACTCAAGTTTTAGAATTCGCGGTGTTGATATGACACGAATAAATATCACGATTAACGATATTCCGCTCAATGATGCCGAGTCGCATAGCGTGTTTTTAGTAAATATGCCCGATTTTATTGAAAGTGTCAACAGCATTCAAATTCAACGTGGTGTTGGAACATCGTCGAATGGGGCTGCTGCTTTCGGTGCCTCAGTAAATATGCAGACTAACAGTCTGAGCCACAAAGCATTTGCTGAAATAAATAAC
>JAAYQU010000027.1 GCA_012519055.1 Bacteroidales bacterium
AATATAGGTGTTATATGTCACGAATTTGGACACGTTTTGGGTGCCCCTGACTATTATGACACCGATTATGAAACAGGCGGTCAATACTCCGGAACAGGTGACTGGGATATGATGGCAGGTGGTTCATGGAATAATAATGGAGCCACACCAGCACACCATAACGGATACACAAAAACCAAAGTATATAATTGGGCGCCAGCTGTTGTTTTAAATCAACCTGCTTCGGTTACAATTGAACATGCAGCATATAGCACAACAAGCTTTTACCAAATAAATACAACAACCACAAATGAATATTTTTTAATTGAAAATCGCCAAAAACAAGGATTTGATACATATATACCTGGTAATGGTATGATTATTTACCATGTTCACTCAGGTGTAAACCAAGTTGGTAATAAAATTAATGCAACACACCCACAAAGGATGTATCCTGTTTGTGCTTCAGCAACAATGGATCCAACATCAAATCCATCATCATACGGAAATATTAACAGTCAAGGTTGCGCTTGGCCCTATAGTGAAAAAACTTCATTTACTGACCAGACTCTCCCAAGCTCTAAATCTTGGGCTGGCAACAATACAAACAAACCAATAACCAATATAACAAGAGATTATATAGAAAAAACTGTTTCTTTTGATTTTATGGGAGGAGAGGGTAATCCTACCATATTCGAGGCAACGGCTCTCAATGGTTCTGAAATTCAATTAGTATGGGACCATACTACTGTAAATTATATGGTTTTAGCGTACAGTCCAACAGGAGTGTTTGGAACTCCTGCAAATGGCACTAACTATACAGTAGGCAGTACAATTCCAGGCGGAGGCGTAGTGATTTATGCCGGAACAAACACATCATTTATACATCAAAATCTAAACGCGTCAACTGCGCACTACTATAAAATTTGGGCACGTAAAAACAATGTTCCGGAATATTCAAGGGGAAAAAAAGCTTTTGCATACACTGACTGCAATAAGGTTAACCGTTTCCCATTTGTTGAAAACTTCGGAAGCAAATCTTGTCCTCCATGCTTTACAATAGTTGACAGCATAGGTAACAGTAAAGTATGGTTATTTGACAATCCCAGAAACAGACCTTTTGAATCGACAACAGGAGCCAACGGATTTGCAATTTTAGATAGCGAATACTATGGATCGGAAAGTTCTCAAAATTCACAGATGATAACCGGCTTATTCGACTTTAGCGAATATGAAACGGTAAATGTATCATTTGAACATTTTTACAGACATAGAAACAGCACCGCCAGATTTTTCTATAGCACAGACGGAGGAGAAACATATCAACAAATAGCTGCTTATACATCTACAGTTGGGTCGTTTTCATCTCCAGCCACAGCTTCATTTAACCTATCATCACAACTGTCAGGACAAAGTAATGTTAGGTTTAAATGGAGTTATACTGCAGATTTTGGAATATACTGGTGCATTGACGATTTTACGATAATGGCACAAGATCGCAAAGCCATGTCGATAAAGCATTTAAATCAAACGTATGAAAATGGAGGAAAAGTAGTTGACTACGCAACTGTTAATGTTGGAAGTTCAAAAAACTACAGCTTCTACATTCATTCCATAGGCGATTTACCATTAACTGTATCAAACCCAACTGTTAATTCAAGCAAATATACGATTACTACTAACCCTGCATCGACAATCCAACCGGGAGACAGTTCACTGTTTGTTGTAAAATATCAACCCACATCAGCCGGAACTGATACTGTAGTTGTAACAATTAACAACAATACACCCATTAACAACCCATACAGATTTACACTTAAATCAAACGTTGCCAACCAATTTAACGCAACATTTACAATTAACGATGGTCTTGACCCCGTTGAAGGAGTATTAATTGCACTTACCGGTTATGGTTCGCAAACAACCAACTCAAACGGACAAACTACATTCAACAATGTGCAAGCAGGTGTTGATATTTCGTTTACAGCTTCCAAAACAGGGCATATAACTACAACTGGAACAATTAAATTGATTGATGCCAACACTAATTTTACAGTCACTGTCCCAAGAACAGATGTTGATATTACTTTCCATTTAAAAAATGAAACTGGAGGAAATGTAATGAATGCTAGGGTATCAGTTGAAGGATATGGTCAACAAACCACATCCGGAGGTAAAGCTACATTTACTTTGCCACCACTTACCAATGTTGACTTTACTTGCTCTGCTACTAATTACGTAACCTATACTGGAACCATAAATACAGGTACAGCTGACCGAACCGAAGTGATAGTAATGGAAAGAGTAACTTATACTGTAACAGTAAATGTTAATTCAACAACTGGAGAGCCTATAGAAGGGGCGCTGGTAATTCTTGGATCATATCCAGATTACTATACTAATGCGGAAGGCGTTGCTGTTATTACAGGTGTTTTACCTACAAACTCTATTAATCTTTGGGTGGGTAAAGAGGGATGCGATACTCACACATCTACAATTAAAGTTACAGGAGACTGCACAATTGACGTGTCACTTGTTGGTATTGAAAATGACGTATTTGGAGAAATTCAAATATTCCCAATTCCAACATCAGGTATTTTACAAATTAATAATATTGGAGTACCTGCAAATTATAATTTGGTTGATATAAGTGGAAGAGTTTTATTAAGCGGAACCCTTCAAACAGGAGATAATTTAATAAACCTTGGACAACTAAATTCCGGTATTTATCATATTACACTGATATCAGACGGAATGCATAAAACTTATAAGGTAGTAAAACAATAGAGTTACTAACAGAAAAACGGAGGAGATTTTCCTCCGTTTTTTTTATTATTAAAAAGTAAAACCATCAAAAAAAAATAATAACATAGCCAAATAAATAATTGTAAAAAGTTGGCTTTGTTATATCTTTGGGCTTTTATACCGATTGGACAGCTACTATAGTCCAAACTTCACTATTGTTTGTTTGGACTATGTATCTGTAACATCGGTATTTACAATTGTAAAATTTTAAAAAGATTGAACTATTTTAAAATTACAATTGGTATTATGAGCACCGTTGTTTATAACGTTATTCTTTCTTTTATAATTGCCGGCGTCTGGATCTCGGTTTCAACATGGATTGCAGAGCGTCTTGGAACTAAATTGGGTGGGGTGCTAGCACTACTTCCAAGCACTATTTTGGTTTCATTGCTGTTTGTAGCTATTACTGTCGGCAAGGAGTATGCAGCTAATGCTGCATTGTCAGCTCCTTTGGGAATGGCGTTAAATTGTATTTTTTTAACGGTCTTTGTGTTCACTTTAAACAAAGGCTTAGTAAAAGCTACAATCATTTCGTTAATTGTGTGGATATGCTGTGCACTGTTTTTCCAACAACTTAATATTCAGTCGGTTGTTGTTACTACCACTATATTTATTGTGATAATGTCAACCACTTACTTTATCTTAGAACATGTTGCAAAAATAAAATCGGTAGCAAAACGGGAACAAAAGTTCCGAATTTCTCTGATACTGTACAGAGCTATTTTTGCAGGCTCGGTTGTTGGTACGACGGTAATTATTAGCCAATTTGCCTCACACTTCTGGACAGGCATTTTTAGTACATTCCCCGCAGTTATGCTCACAAGTATGGTTATTTTAACACGCTCTCAAGGGAAAGATTTTGCACGTGCCACCGCAAAAACCATGATTCTTGCAAGTGGAAATATCGTTGTTTTCGCTTTCGGAGTCAACTATTTATATAAAATAACAAACATTGCCCTTGCTACTTTTCTTTCTTTTATCTTTGCTGTTGTTTATATTTTGATTTTAATGCCACTACTAATTCGTTCTAAGTAATGTTTGATGATACTTATTTTATGAAAGCTGCTTTTCGCGAAGCCCTGAAAGCATACGAGGCTGACGAAATACCCATAGGTGCTGTTATAGTAGCCAACAATCGTATAATTGGCAAAGGACATAACCAAACACAAAAACTAAAAGATGTTACGGCGCATGCCGAAATTATTGCAATATCATCGGCGACAGAGGCTCTTGGAGCCAAATATTTAGAGGATTGTACTCTTTATGTTACTTTAGAACCGTGCGTTATGTGCGCTGGTGCTCTTTTTTGGACTAAAATAGAGCGCGTTGTCTTTGGTGCTCCCGACACAAAATTTGGAAGTAGTAAATTTGGTAATTTATATCATCCTAAAACCATTGTTAAAGGAAATGTAATGGCTGATGACTGCGCAGACCTTATTAAAGATTTTTTTCAGAAAAAGAGAGGAACGTCACAATCTAATAAATTTTAACTGCCAAACGTATTATCTTATAATTGAACATGATAAATACTAATAACGGAAAACGCATAGTTTATTTAACCTACGACGGACTGACCGATTCTCTCGGACAATCGCAGATTATCCCCTATTTAAAAGAGTTGTCGAAATTAAACAACAAAATTACCATTATTAGTGCAGAAAAGAATGAGGCTTTTTTAAGAAAAAGAGAGGAGATACAATCCTATCTTGAACAAAACAATATTACCTGGATACCAATAAAATACACAAAAAAACCACCTGTACTCTCTACAATAAACGATATTTACAAATTCGCAAAAGAATTAAAAAAAATATATATAAATGAGGGGTTTGATATAGTACACTGCAGAAGCTACATTACATCAATTGTTGGGTTAAAATTCAAAAAAAGATATGGAGTAAAATTTATTTTCGATATGCGAGGGTTTTGGGCTGACGAACGTATAGATGGCAATATCTGGAGTTTATCAAATCCATTATACCGTTTGGTTTACAAATACTTTAAAAGAAGAGAGAGAGAGTTTTTAACAAATGCCGACCACGTTGTAAGTCTTACAAACAATGCGATAGAAACTATAAACAGTAGCTTTGACATTAAAGTTTTAGATACAGATTATTCTGTTATTCCATGCTGCGCCGATCTTGACCATTTTCAAAAAACAGATAAAAACGAAACGGACAGAGCTACTTGGAGAAAAAAGTTAGGGATTAAACAAGACGCTTTTGTATTAACATATCTAGGTTCGCTAGGAACGTGGTATTTAACTGAAGAGATGGTTAAATTCTTTAAAATATTGGTAACAAAATTTTGTCCGGATTCTGTTTTCTTAGTTGTTACACACGATAACATAGAGATAATACACAAATCGGCAATTATACATCAAATATCGTTAGATTTAATCAAAACGTTACATGCCGATAGAAGCCAATTGCCTGAAATTCTTTCTGTTAGTGATGCAGCTGTCAGCTTTATAAAACCTTCGTTTAGCAAAAAAGCGTCGTCTCCTACTAAATTAGCCGAGCTATTCGGACTAGGAATACCTGTTTTTAGCAATATTGGAGTTGGTGATATCGAAGAGTATTACAGAACGATAAAATCGTTAATAGTCAAAGATTTTGAATACGAAACGCTTTATGACGTTTGGGACAATTACTTTTCTTCAGGCAAGGTTGATGAAAAAGTCTTGGTTGATATCGCACACAAATACTTTTCTTTAAATTTGGGGGTTGAGAGATATAATAATATTTATCGTAGCTTATGAAAAAGAGACGTATTCTATATTTAGTTCCTCACAGAATGGGACGTTCGCCGGGGCAACGCTTTCGTTGTGAGCATTTTATTCCCTTTTTAGAGGAGTCGGGATACGAAATAACATACTCAAATATTCTTAGCACATGGGACGATAAACACTTTTATAGCCATAGAAACTATATCATAAAGCTATTCATTGTTATAAAAAGTTTTATAAAACGCATTCGTGATATTATTCGCGTAAAAAATTATGATGCTGTTTTCATTTATCGCGAGGCATTTATGTTGGGAACCGTATTTTTCGAACGAACTATAAAATGGCTAAAAGTGCCAATTATATTCGATTTCGACGATAGCATTTGGCTGAACGATACATCACAAGGAAATCAGAGTTTAAGGTGGCTGAAACGCCCATCGAAAACTGCCGATATTTGTAAACTTGCCACAACAGTTATTGTAGGTAACTCATATTTAGCACAATATGCTAAACAGTATGCTAAAAACGTATTTATCATACCCACTACAATCGACACTGACTATCATAAACCAATGGAAAAAACCATTGAAAACAAAGATTCGGTTATTATAGGCTGGACGGGAACAAGCACAACACTGAAACATTTAGCCACAATCCAATCTACACTATCAGACTTAAAAAAGAGATATGGTGATAAAGTAAAGTTTAAAATAATTGCCGACTTATCTCCTGAAATTGAGGGTGTTGAGTTCGAGTTTGTAAAATGGAACCTTGAGAACGAAATTGAACAACTTTCACATTTTGATATTGGTATAATGCCCCTACCCGACAATCAGTGGGCCCGTGGCAAGTGCGGGTTTAAAGGTCTTCAGTATATGGCATTGGAAATACCTTCGGTAATGTCACCAGTAGGCGTTAACAACGACATTATCACAAATGGTAAAAATGGTTATTTGGCATCAACAGATCAAGAGTGGTTTAACATTTTAAGTATGCTTATCGAAAATCCTGAGCTAAGATTGAAGATAGGCAAAGAGGGAAGAAAAACAGTTTTTGAAAAATTTTCGGTAAAAAACAATAATCTTAACTACCTAAAAATTGTCGATGGTACAACAAAATAGGCATTTCGTAAAAATAACAAGCTCATTAGCACTGTTTTACAAAAAAATATGCCAAATTTGTACATAGTACAATGCAAGAACCATTTATAATTTATTACAAATGTCCTTTACCGTTTTAGTCTCTTTTCTACTTTTATTTACAGGCGTGGGTGAAAAAATCGCTTACGACAACTCGGGGCTAATTACGACCTACAGTGTAGGAGATAAAGCTCCTACTGGACAGTATTTTTACATTGTATCGTCAATGGCTGTCGATAGCACATCTGAAAATGTGGAAATTGACAGTATTTCTAAGAACCTTATGTTAAGTAGCGCATTTTATAATCCGCAATCCGATTCTGTTTTTCGTTTCGACAAAGACCCGTACGAACTGTATTACAAAATACTTCTTGGACGCTCTTACCAAAGCGCTATTGACGTAACAACAAACACATTACAACCTTGTCAGAGTTTATCGGTAAATAAGATTAATTACGGTAGCGGACAACATTTTTACCTAAAGCATATGGGAAACGGTCGTTATAAAATATATCACTGCTCGGGAAAAATAGTGACGATAAGCCTTAATAAAACCAATAATAGCTCAAATGCCATTCTAACTGATGATACAGATTCTCCTGAAAGTGAATGGATTTTTGTTGATTCTGGTACTCTCGAAATTTACAAGCCGCTTTTAGCAATTATAAAGTAAAAGGTACAAGGAAAAAGTACTTTCACCTTGCTCCTTTTACCTTGTTCCTTGCAAATTGCTTTCACTCCAAGGTAACACTTGCGCTACACTTCGTTCCTGACGCTCGTTTCCTCCATAAACTAAAGTCTTGGTCCTGTAAGTGCTGTAATAGGATACTTGTCAATCAATTGTTCTATTGAATCTTTTATTTTGCGAGAAACTAACATAATAGACTCTTTTTAAGGTTATTTATACCTCAAAGATAAAAGAGAATTTTAAATTTACAGGGGAATTATTTTAAAATTACAGGAAGATTATTTTAAAATTACAGGAAACTCAATAGTAGTTAATTTCTTATTGAAAAAAACCTTCTGGCGAACAAACCCCATCTAATTTAACGTCGTGTGGCTCTGACGGTACATCATCAACAATTTGATGGCTAAAGCAAACGCCTATTTTAGTAGCATTCGGTATTTGCGTCAGAAACTTATCATAAAACCCTTTACCACGCCCCATTCTATTACCTTTTTTATCGAACGCCATTCCCGGGACAACAACAAAATCTATTTTATCGTACTCTTTAAACTCTTCGCCAACTGGTTCAAAGATACCAAAAACAGGTTCGGCAACCATTTTATCTTTACCTTCAAAACTGCGTAGAACAAGGTTGTCGCCAACCACTACGGGGAGCAATACCTTTTTTGTATTTTTCACTGATTCAATAAATTCAGTGGTATTTAGCTCACTCTCCATTGACCAATAAAAGACAACTGTTTTAGCGTTTACAAACTTTTCGTACTGCGAAAGAATACTCCACACTCTCTTTGATTGAATTAATCGTTGTTCTGTTGACAACTCCTTAGTAGCTATGCGAATTTCCCTTCGAAGAGCTTTCTTTTGTTCTAAAATTTTTGTCATTGTTACTATTATACAGATAAGCTACTATACGGTCATGCTAATTAGGCGAATAGCCCGACTCAATTAATATTTGATGATGATCGTTCATTTCTAGTAATTCATTAACTGTCACATTTGGATGTTTTTTCATATAGCTTCGCACAATTTGCCATCCTATCCAACATCCTATTCTTCCCGGACTATCATCTCCGAATACTGCAACAAATGGCGCATCATCAGTATATTTTTTAATCTCTCGTAAGTCGGTGTTGAATAGTAGTTTTTTATCTAAGATGTACGCCCACATATGTTTCTCGCTCTTTTTTGCCCAAATAATATCATTTTCGTTAAAGCTTATTTTCAGATGGTCAGGATATTTAGGGAAGGCGGCATCCATAAGGTACAATATTTTACCGTGATAAATCATAACGTTTGCCATATTGTAAACCGAATCAAGATTTTCAAACTCAGTATAAGCCCAGTTACGCACGACTTCAACAGGAAGCAATTCAGGATTAGAACGTTTCCTCATATATCGGGGTACTGAAACGCGTTCATAGAAAATACTATTTTGCCCAAGAAACTTGTCTAAGGAAATTGTAATAGCACTGTCAGTCATTAGTATAGACTCGTTAAATCCTGATACAACGGTATAAATTTCCGGAACTAGGAAATCGGGTATATAGTGTTTAATATATGAAAATGCTTTTTCTATTTCATTTTTTTGTTTTGAAAAATCGCCATATACAACTTTGATTGAATCATAGCTTTCGCGTATTTCGGGGTTTCTCAAAAACAGTTGCAAATAGTCAACAAAATTTCTCGTTTCAGGACCTCCCACACGAGCAATGCGTCTCATGAAAATATCAAATATATCGGGATATTCGACATAAAACTTATCAATAGTTGACACAACAGTCTCATAATCAGGCTCAAACATTGCAGAATCGAGCCTTGTAACGTTAATTTCTACTTTATCGTTTAATTTAATATCAAAAGGGTTGTTATCACACGAAAATAGTGTAAACAAGCATATAAAAGCAATAATAGTTTTAAGCGAAATTGACTTCATGTTTTTAAGTTAAAAATTAACAGTAGTCAGGTTGTTCTACAAAGAAACTAAAAAAAATTAAAATTTTCATTTACTTACGGCTTTAATAAAGTGCGGATGTCAGAAAACAAGAAACGCCTTTCTTAGGTTATACCCTTGAAAAGCGTTTCCGGCTTTTAAAATAGAATAAAGAAATAGCTATTTGGTTTTTAACTGTTCATTGACTGTTTTCAACTCTTCAAAAAGTTTATCTATTAGCTCTTTTTGCTCTTTAATTGCACCTTTTAACTCTTCTATGGTCTCGTTTTGCTCTTTATTCATTTCATTTAGAGATTTGTTTTCTGCATTTAGTTCTTTAATAGCTTCTACTAACACTGGTGTTAGTGTTGCATACTCAATGCTATAGTATATTTCGTTACCTTGTTCATCTTTTCCACCACCGTTCACGATTTCAGGTAACACCTCTTTTACCTCTTGTGCAATAAAACCCACATTGCGTCCGGGGCGGTGGTTGGTTTCATCTTTCCAATTAAAGGTTACGCCTTGCAATTTAAGCACACTTTGTAGTGCATCCTCTAAGGGTTTAATATTGGTTTTTAAACGTTTATCGCTATCCAGTAGCCATGCTTGTGTACCTCCTGCTATACCATCTACTTTAAGTCTCCAATTTCCCGGGTTTACAGTGTTAATACCCACGTAGCCACCCATAATTGCCATGGTATTGAGGGTGTTAATTACTGGAGGTGTTGAGTTATAACTTAATCCTATACCGAATGAACCTTCTTTTGCTGCTTTAATAGAAATGCCCATTGCTGTACTAAACTGTCCGCTTGCTGTGGTTTGATAACCAATTGCAGTACTAATCTGTCCACTTGCTATGTTATTTCGCCCCATTGCAGTGCTAGCCTCTCCACTTGCAGTATTTTGATAACCCATTACTGTGCTATTCTCTCCACTTGCTGTGGTTTCACGACCCATTGCTGTGCTAGTCTTTTTGTTCGCTTGGGTTGCATAACCCATTGCAGTGCTAAAATCTCCACTTGCTGTGGTTTCACGACCCATTGCTGTGCTAGCCTCTCCGCTGGATTTATTTCCAGCACCCATTGCAATGCTCCACGTTCCACTGGCTTTGTTAGTACTACCCATTGTAGTGCTCCACCACCCGCTGGCTTCATTTGCGGCACCCATTGCTAATGCAAAATTATTAGATGCCACACTCTTAAATCCCATTGCAATGCTACCTTTGCCTTCTGCCTTAGTTCCATTTCCTATAGCAAATGAAAAGTCGCCAGTTGCTTCGGGTGCACCTGCTTCTCCCCAAGCATATTGCCCATCACTACCTGCGGGTGCTGCACTACCGAAGGCAAAACTTCTCTGTCCTGTGGCTTTAGCCCCACGCCCAAAAGCGTAGCTTTCAATACCACCTGCGAAAGCCTTTTCTCCAAGAGCAAATGAATTGGTATTGGTTGACTTGGCTTCATTACCAATAGCGGTAGAGTTTGTGCCTGAAGCCACAGCTTTATAGCCCAATGCCTGAGAATAGTCGCCCTGAGCCTGACTCTCATAACCGCTCGAAAAGGAGTTTTCACCAACAGAATCGACACTTAACACATACAGGCGTCCTGCCATAAAGGCATTTTTTTGTGGATACCACAATACTCGGTTTTGATTGGTAATGGTATCTGGTACTGTAGATGTGTTTATATCAAAATAGTTTTTACCCTCACCTTTTGCGGTTGAGCGTCCTCCTACTGTAAAACGTCCACTGCTGCCGTCGCCTGTTTCTTCGCTAACATATATTTTTGTGCTATCAACTGTGGCAACAAAGATGTTTTTTACTGGAAGCCCTTTACCTGAAGAGAGTCCACCAATAGCGAAACCACCTTTCCCAGCTTTAGTAGAATCGGTGCTTATGTATATACGTGCGCTATCCCGGTCTATGAAAAACAGGTCTTGAGTAACCTCCTTACCTGAAGAGAGTCCTCCGATAGCAAATCCTCCCTTCCCTGCTTTGCCTTGATTTTCGCGCAACAGAACTCTTACACTGTCGGGTGTAACTCTAAAGAACTTATTGTCGTTATTTTTGTATGAAGATAGTCCACCAATAGCAAAGCCACCTTTTCCGGCCTTGGCATTGTTGGTATCGTCAACATTAATTCGTACACCCGCTTGATATACACCAAAAACCACTTGTCCCAATTTGTTTTTAACTTCAAATATTGGATCATTATCTCCGGCTGTAGAATCGCTTATTACTTCTACGTTTGGGTTTACGTTAAATGATTTTACGTCTGTTAATTGTGAGTCTCCTGACCATACAGCTATTTTTCCTGCAGTTCCTGTTCCCGTAACGGCATTTGTTGCATGCAAAGCATAAGGAACAGCCATAATAGGAGATGTTCCCATAGAAACAAAATTGTTATCAACCTTTAACTCAATGCTAATCAATATTGTTTCGCTCTCCCATGGTATGTCAGTAAAGTTGCCTGATAAAGCCTCGCCCTGCCCTATTACTAAACTAACTATACCAAAATTGTTGGTAGTACTGTTTTGTGTTTCAGAGTAATATACGGTATTGCTGCTTTGTCCAATGAGGCTTATACGTAAAGTAACCTCTTGATTATGAAGCGTAGCACCATCTTGTTTTTGTATGGCGGCTTGGTAGTTAAAACCTTGTTGTTGTGCTGTTGCAAATAGTGTTATGCTTAACAGCAATGATAAAAACAAATGTTTCATATAATTAGAAGTTAGAAATTTGAAGTTTATTTTCGCAGATATTGAGATATTTAGATGCAAAAAGACTTTGTAAAAATATAGGAAACTATATCGTTTGAAGTGGCTAAACAACAAAAATTAGTGGCTAAACAACAAAACACCTAATTTGATAAGTTTTTTTGTTTCCAAACAGAGGGTTGAACTCCCTCTTTGGCTTTAAACTGACGAAAAAATGTGCTTGTATCGGCATAGCCCAGACGAGAGGCAAGCTCTGTCATTGTTATTTTTGAATCGTCAGTTATGATAAGCTTTGCCTCCTCTATTCTCAAAATATTAATCCACTGACGGAATGTAATACCCTTTTCTGTGTTGAAGTAGGATGATATGTAGGTGCGATTTGTGCCCAAGAACTTAGCCAAGTCGTCCATTGTAATGCCCGACTTTAAAAAATGCTTTTCTGCTATCCATTGCTCTATAGATGTATCACTATTGGTATGAAGCATATCTTGGTAACTCGTGAGTCCAGTCACGGTGTTAGGTGCCGAAAACGATTGTTCATATTTGGTTTTTTCAGTCATTGGCATTTCTATTATTTCGAACTGCCATGGATAGTTAAGAAGTCTTATACCGAAAAATGTGTAAAAACAGAGCGAAGTTAGATTGAAAATAGTTTCGTTAACAACACTACAATAATAAGTAACAAACAAGGCAAACGTCCCTATAAAAAGAGCAGCAAAAAAGGCTACTTTAATCCAATGCATGCGGGCCGTAACATCGTCTGAATAGAAGTTATCCATGATAATTCTGAATTGACGAAAGTGGCGCAAAAAACGAACAGTAAAATAGCCAAGGGCTATAAAATATATCACAGTAAGTACAAACACAACTGCTTCTGTTGCCTTTTTAGGTAGTAGTAAATAGCTTAATATGGCTACGGTTATGTAAATAACCAATGCAACTACCTGATATTTAACTATTTTAGAATTAATCTTTTTGGTGTCAAGAAGAAGCATAGTCGAATGAGTAAAGATAAACGCTTGCGTTATTGCAACTGTCAGGTTTATAACTTGCGAAAACAATATATCTCGGGAACCGACGATTGTTGTACCACTTAACTGCACCAATAATTCTGGTAACGAGCCAACAGCAACTGCCAAATATGCCACTGTTAATATTCGTTTTACGATACGATAATTTCGCAACGTAGCCTTATTTTCATTAAATTGCGTAAGAAAAAGCAATCCAAAAATAGAAGTCGCGATAAACAGTGCTGTAAGTGAATTATAATATATTAAAGTGCTCATCGAACTATCATATGTTTCTAAATCCTGTATGCTACTTTCAATACTTTTATCAATCTAAATACAAAAATAAAAAAATGAGTTGTAGTTTTAAATTTTACCAACAAAATTTATTATCAAAAAACATTATCTTTGTTTTTTGTATTATGCAGATTAACAACAATCTAAACTACTTGTAAATGAAAAAGATACTTATAGCATTTCTAATTTTCACATCAATTTCAGTCTATTCACAAGAGAAAAAACTCTCTTTTGGTATAGATATTATTCCTTCAGTAAACTGGACAGCTACTAATACCAAAGATGCTAAAAACGACGGTGTTTCTGCTGGAATATCTTATGGGGCAAATCTTACAGCATTAAGAGGACAAAATTGGGGCTTTCTTACAGGCGTTCGAATGTCACACCTGAATTTTAATGTTAAATACAACTATCTGTTTGGTTTCCAGACATATGACTCGCTCTATTCTTCCATAAGTTCGGGCTCTTCTGTAGAATACAAAATGCAACAAATAGAGGTCCCGCTTGGTTTTTCATTTCGTTCACGTGAAATAGGATACACAACCATAACAGGTGAAGTTGGTGTTATACCTGCTTACTGCATTAAAACAAAAGTTAATATCAACAGCGCTAATGTTAGTAGAGAAACTGCAAAAAATGAAATATCAATGTTTTCAGCCGGATACTTTCTAGGAGGAGGAGTATTATATAGCTTGGGTGGCAGTACTGCTATTAAAGCAATGCTTTCATTTTCAAGTGGTTTGACAGATTTGACTACTGATAAAAACAGCAAAGAAGATCACGTTTACTATTACAGATTAGGCTTAACTTTAGGGATAATTTTTTAATTGCCAATAGCTTATTATTAAGCAATAGTAACTAACAAAATCTTAATAACGGGACATAATTGTCAAGATTTTACTTTAGAACAGATTAATAACAACAATATGAAGATTGTTTTATCACAAATAAATACTCATGTTGGAAATTTTGAGTTGAACACTCAAAAAATAATCGAAGCTATCGAAAATGCTAAGATAAAAAAAGCTGATTTGGTTATTTTTCCAGAGCTATCTGTTTGCGGGTATCCTCCCAAAGATTTACTAAAAAGCAGGGGATTCATAGAAAAGTCTCAAAAAGCAATAAACGATATTTTACTACATACTACAAATATTGCTGCAATTATTGGTGCTCCTTCAATATCCAACAGTAAAAAAGATAACAAAAGACTATATAACTCCGCTTATGTTTTAGACAACGGCATAATAAAACACATAATACACAAAACTGCTCTTTCAAATTATGATGTATTTGATGGGTGCCGATATTTTAACTCAAACAAAAATTTTAATATTGTTGATATAAAAGGAATTCCAATTGCTATTACAATAAGTGATGACATTTCATGCGGTATGTCTTTATTCGACCCTTACAGAAATATAGAACACTGTACAAACAATCCGCTTGAAGAATTAAAGAAGTTAAATCCTTCACTTATAGTAAATATTTCGGCAAAGCCATTTTCGTATTTACAGGAAAACAGAAAAATAGAGATGTTTCGACAAATAGTTTCAAAATACAACATTCCGCTGATAAACGTAAACTTAGTTGGAGGTAATGGCGACTTGATTTTTAATGGAGAGTCATTAGTTTTAAATCAAGATTTAAAAGTTGCGGCACAGTTAAAGAGTTTCTCGGAGGATACACTAATTTTTGATTTTTCGAATATCCACAAAACCATTATAACACCCTCCCTCCAAACAGATTCTTTAATAAAAATCAAAGAGGCTTTAATTTTAGGTATCAGAGATTTTTTTGCTAAGAACAGTTTTTCTAAAGCCTTGATTGGACTCTCTGGTGGCTTAGATTCAGCTGTTGTGGCTGCTTTGGCAACAGAGGCTTTGGGTAATAATAATGTTATTGGAGTGTTGATGCCTTCGGAATTTAGTTCCGACCATTCGGTTGTAGATGCAATGCAACTGGCAAAAAATTTGGATATTGAATATCATCAAATACATATAAACTCACTTTTTGACAGTTATCGCAAAACCTTGCAACCAATTTTCAGAGATTTACCTTTTGGGCTAGCCGAAGAAAATCTGCAAGCACGTATTAGAGGGACATTATTAATGGCTATCAGCAATAAATTTGGACACATAGTTTTAAATTGCAGTAATAAAAGTGAATTTGCAGTCGGATATTCAACCATGTACGGCGATTCGGTCGGGGCGATATCAGTTATCGGAGATGTTTACAAAACTGACGTCTATTCGTTGGCGAAACTAATTAACTTTAAACAAACAATAATTCCAAACAATATCATAACAAAGCCACCATCGGCAGAATTACGCCCCAATCAAAAGGATACTGATAGTTTACCTGATTACGATGTGTTAGATAAAATTTTGTTCAATTATATTGAGAAGCAAATGTCTGAGTATGATATTGTTGATTTAGGTTTTGACGCAGATGTTGTAAAAAAGGTAATTCGATTGGTAAACAGTTCGGAATACAAGCGTTTGCAAGCTCCTCCAATACTTCGGGTATCTTCCAAAGCTTTTGGCTTCGGACGCAGGTTTCCTATTGTATCAAAACTAGATTAGTCCTCCTATCTAGCTATTAGTTTTTACTACCATAAGCCAAGTCCCCTGCATCGCCTAATCCGGGCACTATATAAGATTTTGATGTGAGTTCATCGTCAACAACTCCAACCCAAAGAGTTACATTTTTGTTACTTAAGTGTCGTTGAACATACTCGACTCCCTCTTTCGAGGCGATTATTGCAGCAATATGAACATGCAACGGTGTTCCACTTTTCAATAACGCATTATAAGACAAAACCATACTAGCGCCGGTAGCAAGCATAGCATCGCATAAAATCACGGTCTTACCATCAAGCGAGGGTGTAGATATGTGCTCAAAGCTGATTGTAAAAGAACCGTCTGGCTCGTAAGACCTATAGGCTGATATAAAAGCGTTCTCGGCTTTGTCAAAAATATCTAACATACCTTGATGTTGCGGTAATCCAGCCCTTAATATTGTTGCAAGAACTGGCTGCGCTTTTAAAACAGGAACTGAAGCCTGTCCTAAAGATGTTTGTGTCATGCGGTCGGTATATTCCAATGTTTTGCTTATTTCATAAGCCATAATACTGCCTATACGTCTCATATTATTTCTAAAGCGCATGCTATCTTTTTGAATATCAATATCTCGCAATTCTGCCATATATTGATTAAATACCGAGCTATAAGAGCATAAAAGTTTTATTTCCATAATTTTCTGAACTAAAGTTTACATTAATTCCTATAACAAGTTTTTTTCTGAGAAACTAACAAAAGTACTGTCAGTTACTATTATATGATCGTGTAAAACAATGTCTAACGTTTGCGCTGCCGATTTAATTCGTTGTGTTATTTTTTTGTCAGGTTCGCTAATTACTGTGCTACCTGATGGGTGATTATGACAAACTATTATTGATACAGCATTATCAGCCAACACTCTTTGAAAGATAACTCTTAAATCAACAGTTGTTGAAGTGAGCCCTCCTTGCGAAATCTTATACTTCGATATTATTTGGTTTGATGCGGATAGACACAATATCCAAAACTCCTCATGTTTAACTCCTATTAATGTTGGGAGAATTGCTCTGTAGGCATCTTCGGGGGAGTGTACAAATGTTGGAGTTTTCTCGCCTTTTGAGGCTACATAACGTCTTGCCAATTCAATAGCTGCCATTATGGTAACCGATTTTGCTTCTCCTACTCCTTTAAATTTCTGTAAATCAGCAATTGATGCTCCGAAAAACTCTGACAAATCATCGTTGTAAGCTTTCATTATCCGCTTTGACAAATCAACAGCACTCTCTGTGATACTTCCTGAACCTAATAAAATTGCCAACAACTCGGCATTGCTGAGTTCTCTACTTCCTTTTAATAGGAGTTTCTCACGCGGTCTATCTTCGAGTGCCCATTGATTAATTGACAATTTTTTGGAGTTGCTCATGTAAAAGAGTAGGTTTAATTTCCCAAAGCTACAAAAAAAGGGATAACTAAACAGTTATCCCTTTGAAATTTATTGTATATCTATTACAGTTTATTTACAAACAGAGTCAATTTCGACTTTAAGTTCGAAGCTTTATTGTCGTGTATAATGCCTCTTTTTGACAAACGGTCAACAAGCGATACAACTTTTGGTAGAGCTTCTTGTGCTTCTTTCTTGTCTGTCATGGCACGTAATTTTTTAATTGCATTACGTGTAGTTCTTGCATAGTAGCGATTATACAATCTTCTTCTTTCAGTCTGACGAACTCTTTTCTTAGCTGACTTATGATTTGCCATAATACTTTTCTCCTTAATATGTTGAATTTGTAGCCCGTAGGGGAATCGAACCCCTGCTACCAGAATGAAAATCTGGCGTCCTAACCGCTAGACGAACGGGCCTTGCTTTTTTAAGAAACACTACTTTGTTTCTTTTGCGGTTGCAAAGGTAGTTATATTTTCCTGGTTACAAAATTTTTTTACACTTTTTTTCTCATAAAATAGCGGTGTTCAATTAATAAAGTCCAATGAACAATTACTAGTAATTGGTTGTAATTTGAATATAGACTATTCGCTTTTCTTTAAAAAACTCTTCTTTAAAGAAGTCTGTAATTTCGTAAATTTCGCTGTATTGCTTGATTTTATCGAGTTCATGTCTAAAATCTCCTCCTTTAAGATATAGTATTCCGTTGGGAATTGAATTTCTGTCACGCGGTGAGAGCAAATGTTGTGTAAATCCAATAAATTGCGGAATATCTGTTACTGCTCTGCTAACAACAAAATCGAATTTCTTTTTGATGTTTTCGGAACGTGATTGTACAGCTGTAACATTATTTAGCCCTAACTCCTTAGCAACCTCTTTTACTACGGTTATTTTTTTCCCTATACTATCAATCAGATGGAACCCAACATTGGGAAACATTATAGCAAGCGGTATCCCCGGGAAGCCTCCGCCTGTGCCAACATCAATAATTTTAGTGCCGTTAACGAATTTGATAAGCTTGGCTATTGATAGTGAATGAAGTACATGTCGTTCGTATAGGTTTTCTATATCTTTTCTTGAGATAACATTAATCTTCTCGTTCCAATCGGTGTAGAGTGGCTGCAGTTGCTTAAACTGCTCAATTTGAACGGGTTGTAAATCGGGAAAATAGTTTAAAATCTGGTTCATCAAATACTCTGTTTTTTATCGCGAAGTATGTTGTATAAAAGTTCCTTAGCTCTAAATAGTTGAGCTTTAACGGTTCCTATGGGCATATTCATTATTTCGGCAATCTCTTCATAACTGTGCTCTTCAAAATATCTTAACTCTATTAGCTTGCTATACTTGGGTTTTAACTCTTTAACAATAGAACGTAAGATATTTGCCTTTTGTTTGTTTATCAGTAAGCCTTCGGGGTTTAAATCTGGTGTTTCGACCTGTATATATCTGTGATTTCCATCTTCCCATCTGTCATCTTGGCTCACTCCAGCAATTCGGGTATGCTCTTTTTTACGGCGTATAAAATCAATACAATGGTTAGAAGCGATTCTGAATAACCAAGTGCTAAAAGCATAGTACGGAGAATATTTGTCGATATTTTGGAAAACTTTTGCAAATGTTTCGATGGTTAAATCTTCCGCATCTGTCTGATTATTAACCATTTTACAGAGCATAAAATAGACAGAATCCTTGTATCGTCTTAACAAAATGGCAAACGCTTTTTCATCGCCCTTTTGAACTTGCAAAACCAGCTCGTAATCTTCTCGTGCCCTTTGTGACAAACCGGGATTTATCTCCATGGAATTGACCTTTTTCTGAATCTGTTTGACAACATCATTCCAAAGGTAAATAGTGGTAAGATAATATCGAAAATAGGTGCCAATAACCAAATTCCTTTCTCGTTTAACTTCCTCATATTGAGCTTTAGAATGGTCATAAATACGATAAATCGTAGCAAAGAGAGTGCCAATGCTACTAAACACCATTCTTCCACGAAATACAATGGTATTGGTGCAAACCAAACAATCAAACGAGTAAAAGGCTCGAATGCCAACAGGAACTTGTCTCTTTTTTTATACATTGCCGATGCACGCAAATGACGACCTTTTTGATTTCTCCATCTTTTAAAGGTTTCAGGCGCTTTTGATATTGTATGTGCATCAGGGTGTATTTCAATTGTACAATTATTTCTGTTGGCAGCAGCGTTAATCAATAGATCATCATCTCCAGATTCAATATGAGAGTGTTTCGAAAATCCTCCTTGAGCATCATATACGCTTCGCTTATATGCCAAGTTTCTGCCCACTCCCATATATGGAAGTCCCGACAAAGCCATACCAAGATATTGTTGCCCAATAAAGAATGTGTCATATCTAATGATACGGTTGAGAAATCCTTTTTGTGGCTTATATTTACCATAGCCAAGCACTATATCGTAACCTGCATTAAAATGATATGCCATTCTTGTAATCCAATTTTGCGAAGCTGGATAACAATCTGCATCGGTTAGTAATAATTTATCACTTTTTGCACCTTTAATGCCAACTGTCAGCGCAAGTTTTTTCCCGTGGGTAAATTTATCATCTTTAACTATCACTGTGTATCTCAAACAACTGTACTCTTTTACAAGATTTTTCATCAAATCAAGTGAGCCGTCAATGCAAGCATCGAGAATTATGAAAACCTCGTAATTTGAATAGTTTTGCGATACGAGTTTGGGAAGATTATCAATTAAATTCTGCTCCTCGTTACGAGCACAAATTACCACAGAAACATCTCTGTTTATATCTTCAGTTTTTTTGTGCCTATGTAGTGTTACTCTGAAATAGACAAAAAAGTAGTAAATAAGCTGAATAAAGACAGCCACAGCGACAATAAAGAACAAATAGAGGCTCCAGTTTTGCGTAAGTAGCTGTTTATTAATATTTAATAAGTCGAACATAATTCCTGTGAATTAATTTACAATTTTATCAAAGATTTTTGAAGTTACAAAGCAAAATTGCATTCAATAATTAATAACGAAGTATCTTTGTTTATCTAATAAAATATTACTTTACTAAAAAACAACGTATGATCTTTTTTGACACACCTATCAGCTATTTCAAATTTGAAAACCTTAGCAAGTTCTCAGACCGAATTGTCCATTTTATTACAACACGAAACCATTTGAATGACAACAACTTCAGCATCGGACTTAATGATTTCATACCCAACAATAAGGTTATAGACAACAGAAAGGCACTTGCTAATCAATTTAATTTAGAACTGAACAACTTTGTTTTTGCAAATCAAATACATAGCGACAAAATAGCATTAATAACTGATATTCACAAGGGTTTAGGAACAATTAACCGCGAAACTGCAATTGCCGACACCGATGCTATGATTACCCATTACCCGAATATCTGCATTATGTCTCAATCAGCCGATTGTGTTCCTATTCTTTTTTACGATCCTGTGAAAAACGTTATAGCTGCAGCCCACGCTGGATGGAAAGGGACAATTGCCAGAATTGCCGAAAATGTGGTAAAATATTTCGTTGAAAAATATAACTCCAATCCTTCAGATTTAGTTGTCGGAATTGGTCCTTGCATTGGAACGTGTTGCTACGAAGTTGGAGAGGAAGTGATTGAACAAGCCAAATCATCGTTAAAAAATGCAGATGGGTTATTTACTGTAATCCCAAAATTTAAAAACCCTGTATTTGACTTAGTAAAAGCTAATTACAATATTTTGATAGAATTGGGCTTGAACCCCAAAAACATTGAAACAGCCAATATTTGCACAAAGTGCAATAACGAGATGTTTTTCTCTGCACGTGCAGGCGATAGGGGGCGCTTTGGAGCATTCATATTGCTACGCTGAAAATTTAAATTTAGAATTGGTAATTGTAAATGGCGTTTCGACACTTCGCTAGTTATTGAGATAGTTGCACACTTTACAAACATTTAACTACTGATATTGAACCATTAAGAAGTTAAGGTATATTAAGAAGAGGAGACGGAGCATGCTCCGTCTCTACAACACCTTAACATTCAGTTTATTATTCATTGCACACTACGGCTACGCTAAGTGTATCGCACTGTTAATTGCACATTGTTAATTGCTAATTGCTTTCAGCTTTTAACTTTTTTTCGTAGGTTTGGGCTTTTAATTTTTGAAATGTAGTTAAACACAAAATCAATTTTAATATGTCAGACGAACAAACCGAAAAAATCAAGGGTCTTCCCGACAATGCTTACACCGAGTTGAAGGAAGGTGAAGAGTATCAACCCGTAATGTCGCCCTATAAAGATGTACCTGAGGTAAACTTATGGTCGGTATCCATAGGGCTTTTAATGGCTATTCTGTTTTCTGCAGCGGCAGCTTATCTGGGATTAAAAATCGGACAAGTGTTCGAAGCAGCTATCCCAATTGCAATTATTGCTGTGGGATTGTCAACAGCATTTAAACGCAAAGGCTCTTTGGGGGAAAACGTTATTATTCAGAGTATTGGAGCCAGTTCGGGCGTTATTGTTGCTGGTGCAATTTTCACATTGCCTGCCCTTTATATTTTGGGTTTGAACGCCGAGTTTTACAAAGTGTTTCTATCATCGCTTATTGGAGGTGTTTTAGGTATTCTTTTTTTAATTCCATTCCGCAAGTACTTTGTTTCCGATATGCACGGAAAACTTCCTTTCCCCGAAGCCACCGCCACAACTGAGGTGCTTATTTCGGGCGAAAAAGGTGGAAGCCAAGCTAAGTTATTGGTTATCAGTATGCTTATTGGAGGGATTTACGACTTTATAATCGCAACTTTTGGATGGTGGAGCGAGGTTATTACAACCCGCGTAACCGAATTTGGAGCGCAATTAGCAGAAAAAGCAAAATTAGTGTTCAAACTCAATGTTGGTGCAGCAGTTATGGGACTTGGCTATATAATTGGATTACGCTACACAGCCATTATTGCAGCAGGTTCTTTCCTTGCTTGGTTAGTTCTTATTCCAATTATAAGTTATTTGGCTCCTGGAATGACAGTGCCCGTTGGTTTTAATGTTTCGGAGGTACTTTCGACAATGTCAGCCGAAGAGATATTTACTAATTATATACGTCCTGTAGGTATCGGAGGTATTGCTATGGCAGGTATTATTGGCATAATAAATTCATCGAATATAATTAAAAAAGCTTTTGGATTGGCTGCTTCTGAGTTGTTCAAAAAAGATAAATCAGTAGCAAAAGAGGAGCTGCGTACACGTCGTGATATCTCTATGAAGATTATTGCTATCGGTACACTAATTACAATTATTGCAATGTTTATATTCTTCTACTTTGGAATTCTACACAACCTAACACAAACGATTGTAGCTGTTTTGATAGTTATGATAATTGCATTTCTGTTTACCACAGTTGCAGCTAACGCAATTGCAATTGTAGGCTCAAACCCAGTTTCAGGAATGACTTTGATGACATTGATTATTGCTTCAATAGTACTTACATCAGTTGGATTATCGGGAGAATCGGGAATGGTTGCAGCTCTAATAATCGGAGGTGTGGTTTGTACAGCACTATCAATGGCTGGCGGATTTATATCCGACTTAAAAGTTGGATATTGGTTAGGATCATCTCCATACAAACAACAGACATGGAAATTCTTAGGAACTTTGGTTTCTGCCGCTACCGTTGGTGGAGTAATCATTTTATTAAATAAAACTTACGGTTTTACTGGCGAAGGAGCCTTAGTTGCACCACAAGCAAACGCTATGGCAGCTGTGATAGAGCCAATGATGAGCGGAAATCCTGCTCCATGGTTACTTTACGTGGCTGGTGCTTTTCTTGCACTAATTCTGACTTTGATAAAAATTCCTGCATTAGCATTTGCTTTGGGAATGTTCTTGCCCATGGAACTTACAGCACCACTACTTGTTGGTGGTGTGATAGCTCACATTGTATCAACAAGAAGTAAAGATGCTGCTGTGAACAAATCACGCAAAGAGCGCGGAACGCTTATAGCATCAGGATTTATCGCAGGAGGAGCTTTAATGGGAGTTGTTAGCGCAATATTAAAATTTGGTGGTATTGACCTTATCAATGAAGCGTGGGCAAAATCAAACAGCGCCGAAATCCTTGGGTTTGTAATGTTTATAGGACTTTGCGGATATTTAATTTGGGAGTCTTTGAGAGCTAAACCCGAAGTTGAATAAAAAATGCGGTGCCTCATAAGTGCCCAACTGCTGCGTTGCTTTCGATATTCGGGCTCAGTGCCTTGCATTTGGACACTTCTGAGACACCTTGCAACTTTTCAGTTGAATGTTTTTTAACAGCTATTACATTAAAGATTAAACAATTATGATAAATAAACAATCACTTATCGACCGTTTTTTACGGTATGTAAAAATTGATACACAAAGTGACCCTACGGTTACCGACAAATTTCCGAGCACAGAAAAGCAACTTAATCTATCGAACCTCTTGGTTAAAGAACTGAAAGAGATGGGATTATCGGACGTTTCGATTGATAAATATGGATACGTTATGGCTACCATTCCTGCAAACGTCACCCACGAAGTCCCCACAATCGGATTTTTGGCGCACGTTGACACTGCCCCCGATATGTCAGGCAAAGATGTCGCTCCCAGATTTATCGAAAACTACGATGGTAAGGATATCGTACTAAACAAAGAGATGGGCGTAACCCTGTCGGTAAAAGATTTTCCAGAACTAAACAACTATAAAGGTCAAACACTTATCGTAACAGACGGAACAACCCTTTTGGGTGCAGACGATAAAGCCGGAATTGCCGAGATAATGAGTGCTGTGGAGTATATAATGAAAAACAAGGATTTCAAACACGGCACTATCAAAATCGGATTTACTGTTGACGAAGAGGTAGGACGAGGAGTCGATCATTTTAACGTTAAACGCTTTGCCGCCGACTATGCATATACCTTAGATGGTGGAGCAATTGGCGAAATTGAGTACGAAAACTTTAATGCTGCCGGAGCAACAATAACCATACAGGGAAAAAATATCCACCCGGGTTACGCAAAAGACAAGATGATTAACTCAATGCAAGTTGCACACGAGTTTAACGCTATGCTACCGCCTCAACAACGCCCCGAACACACAGCAGGCTACGAGGGATTTTATCATCTGATTGGAATTAATGGAGAAGTTGAAAACACCACGCTACAATATATTGTACGCGACCACGACCGCAACATTTTCGAAGCACGTAAAAAGGCGATGCAGGATATAACAGCCTATCTGAACAATAAGTATGGCGAAAAGGTTGTAACACTCAACCTTACCGACCAATATTACAATATGCGCGAAAAGGTAGAGCCTGTGTATCACGTTGTTGAGCTTGCAACAAAAGCTATGGAAGCGGTAAACGTTAAACCCAAAATAAAACCAATACGTGGTGGCACCGATGGTGCGCGACTGTCGTATATGGGACTCCCCTGCCCTAACCTGTTTGCAGGTGGCGAGAACTTTCACGGACGATATGAATACGTTGCAGTAGAGAGCATGATTAAAGCTACCGAAGTGATATTGAAGATTATTGAGCTTTACGCTAAGAAGTAGTTGTGGCCAATACAAAAATGAGATTGCAAACTTAAAAACCAACTAAAAATGAGAAAGATAGTTTTAGGATTAATAGGATTTTTATTTACAATCTTTTCATCTGGACAAGAATTGACGGTTGATGTAGAAGTTGACACATTGAAAGTTATTAAAACTGTTGAAATACCGACTAAAGAAATATGTTTTGAAATTCCTTATGGAAAAGTATTTATCAGTAAAGCATCTATAATTGAATTATGGGATAATGAACTCGCATTATGGAAGGCTGAACTTGATAAAGCCTCACAAAATAAGGATTGGCAGATTGAGGATTATAAAAAATCAAAGTCGTACCTTGAATTTGTAAAAAGGCAGGAGAGGTTATTTTTAAAATATTTTAGTGACGATCACTATTCCCTAACTCAACAATTTGAGGAACGCAGACCAGAAACAGATACATTGTATCATATGGAGCAACATTTAAAAGAGATTGTTTGCAATCTTCTTAATATTGGTGAATTTGAAGTACATATTGAAAACAAGAGGATTGAAAATGTCATTAAAGCAGAAGTTAGACGATCAACATATTATAATGAGACAATTTCAACGGAATATATAATTAATGATTCAATATATTTTTGGGTTTGTCCGCCGATAATACATTCTGATTTTGATGTAGAACCTGAAGACTTTCATATCTCCAAACCTCCAAAAGATTGATATCAAAAATTAATAAGACACTTGCTACAACACACTACAACTAACAGTGGCATTGATTTCAATAACCACTGTTTTTTGTTCTAACAAATATTATTTTTTAGCATAAAATTTGCAAGATAATTAGTTGATTGTTATTTTTACGCAATCTAAATAAACAATTGAAAAATTGTTACCTTTGCAAAAAAATAAATATGAAGCTTTCGGAATTAAAAACAGGCGAAACGGCAGTTATTGTAAAGATTAGAGGGTACGGCGAATTTCGTCACCGAATTACCGAAATGGGCTTTGTAAAAAGCAAAGAAGTTTATGTGGTTAAACACGCCCCACTCCGCGACCCAATTGAATACAGGGTTATGGGCTACGACGTTTCGCTAAGACACACCGAAGCCGATTTAATAGAAGTAGTCAAGATTGATGAGCCTGGATATCAACAAAAAGCAGGGCAATTCGAAATAATTGACCGTGAAGAACTAAAAAAAGGTCTTGTTAAAAAAGGAAAAAATATTCATGTCGCGTTTGTGGGCAATCCAAATGCTGGAAAAACAACTCTTTTTAATGCGCTCAGTGGCTCTCACGAAAAGGTTGGCAACTACGGTGGTGTTACAGTTGACCTAAAACAGACCGTTTCACACTTTAACGACTACACCATTACATTTGTTGACCTGCCCGGAACTTACAGTCTATCAGCATATTCGCAAGAGGAGATTTTTGTACGCAACTATATTTTTAATAAAAAACCCGATATCGTTGTCAACGTAGTTGATTCGGGCAATTTTGAACGAAACCTATATCTCACCACACAGCTAATCGACATGGACATAAAAGTTATTATGGCTCTGAACATGTACGATGAGATGATCCAAAAGGGTGCAAAGCTCGATAGCCAAAGCCTGTCACAAATGCTTGGTATTCCAATGATACCTACCGTTGGACATAAGGGTAAAGGAATAACTAAACTAATGCAAAAAATAGTCGATGTTTATGAGGATAAAGACCCAATAGTCAGACATATACATATCCACTACGGTGCCGAGGTTGAGAAAGCAATTGAATGTATAGAGCCTTTAATAAATGAAAATAGAGATATTATTGCTCACCGATCGCCCCGATATTTGGCTATAAGAGCATTAGAGTCTGATGCTTTAGTTAGAGGGATTTTATCGAAAGCCGATAATTTTGAGGATATTCATAAAGTAACTAAAGAGAACGCAAAAAGAATTGAGACCTACTATACCGAAAAAATCGAAACTATAATTGCCGATGCCCGATATGGCTTTATTTCCGGAGCATTGCGGGAAACATATAAACAAACAAAACAAAACAGAAGGCAACTAACCGATTCGATAGACGCTGTATTAACCCACAAAATTTTCGGTTTCCCCATATTTTTTGCGTTTATGTTTATAATGTTTTACGCAACATTTAACTTGGGCAAGTATCCCGTAGAATGGATTGAATCGGCTGTTAGCTGGATTAACAGTATAGTTTCAAATATCCTGCCTGATGGCTCTTTCAAAGATTTGCTGACCGATGGAATAATAAGCGGTGTTGGAAGTGTTTTGGTGTTCTTGCCTAATATTCTAATACTATTCTTTTTTATTTCATTTATGGAAGATACTGGTTATATGGCTCGTGCAGCATTTATTATGGATAAAGTAATGCATAAAATGGGGCTGCACGGGAAGAGCTTTATATCGCTTCTTATGGGTTTTGGTTGCAATGTTCCTGCTATTCTGAGTACCCGAATGCTTGAGAATAAAAATGACCGTATCCTTACAATGTTAATCAATCCATTTATGTCGTGCAGTGCGCGGTTGCCTGTGTATATATTGATTATTGGTGCTTTCTTCCCAAAATATCCCACACTTATGTTAATGGGAATATATCTGTTTGGAATTTTATTGGCAGTCGTGACAGCTATTATTTTCAAAAAAACGCTGTTTAAACAGAAAGAGGCTCCTTTTGTAATGGAGCTTCCTCCCTATCGCATGCCAACAGCAAAGGTTGTTTTAAGAAATATGTGGAACAAGAGCTACGAGTATATAAGAAAAGTAGGTGGAACTATTTTAGTTGCCGTAATCATCATATGGTCATTAGGTTATTTCCCAAGAAACAGTGAATTGGACACACAAAAAGAGCAAGAGATAGCCTCTGTTGTTTCAAATAGTGACAGTTACACCAACCCTACAGCAGTAATTGATTCTATTTCAAACGAATACAAATCGAAACATTTCGAACAATCTTATCTAAGGTCTATTGGGACAGCAATTGAACCTATTTTACGTCCTGCCGGCATTGATTGGCAATTAGGAGTAAGTATAGTTACTGGAATTGCAGCCAAAGAGGTAATAATAAGTACATTAAGCGTAATCTATCACGTAAACGATGACAACGAAGATAACACATCGTTAAAAGAGATACTAATTGCTAAATCTAAGAACGATGAATCAGGTATAACACACTTATCTGCGCTGTCGTTCCTTGTTTTTGTGCTAATTTACTTTCCATGTGTTGGAGTTGTGGTAGCGGTAAAAAAAGAGACAAACGGCTGGAAATGGCCCCTATTTTTGGTTGCCTACACTACAATTCTTGCGTGGGTAATTGCTGTAATTGTTTATCAGGTGGGGAGCTTGTTTTTATAGGAAGAATATAAAAAACATAGCCAACTAAATCATTACTGTATAGTTGGCTATGCGATTTCAAATGTCGTTTTGCTTACAAAGCTGATTAACTTATATGAGCTTTATATTCATCTTCACTAAGTAGGTCATCTTTTTCAGACATGTTTGTCATTTTAACTTTAATCATCCAACCTTTTCCGTATGGATCTTTATTAACTGTTTCGGGGCTTGAATTAAGTTCCTCGTTTACTTCAATAACTTCACCTGATAATGGCATAAATAGGTCTGAAACAGTTTTAACTGCTTCTACTGTTCCAAAAACCTCGCCTTTAGATAAGGTTTCGCCTTCAGTTTCGATTTCTACAAATACGATATCGCCAAGTTGTTGTTGTGCAAAATCGGTAATACCAATGGTTGCAATATCTCCTTCAATTACTACCCATTCGTGTTCTTCTGTAAATTTAATATTAGCTGGTAATTTCATAGTTTTATTAATTTTAAAAGATTGTTTGCAAATATATATATTTTATTTCATATGTCTATATTTTTTCTATCTAAGGCAGAATGAAGCTCAAATACCTTATATTCATTTACTTGTCTACTAAATTTGTTTAGCATATTGGCTTCGGGATTATTATTTTGTATGAGATTCTATTTCCGAAATTATCGTAGCGATTTCTCTGTCATACTCTACTTTCTTGGTTACATCAACGAGGACTAGTGTTATTTGCTCAATAATAAATTCGTCGTCATCTTTAGGTATCGGGATGTATGTTTCTGACAGATACATTGTTTGCTTATTAATTTTTACTTTTTGAATTTTCTTTTGTGAGTTACCTGATAGTACTTCAGCCCAAAGCAATTCCTGTTCTCTTTTTGAAGCATCGTCTGGTGTCGTAAATGCATCCAAATAATTACCTACCATTTGTAGTGCTGATAATCCGAAGAATAAAGCAAATGATTCACTTACTTCTGTAATTTTACCTTCTGGAGAAAGAGTAGCGTACATTGTATTTGTATTTAGAATATCCAAAACGGCACTAAGTTCTTGCTCGCGTTTTTCAGCTTCCTCCTGTGTTGCAATCATTTCTTCCATATTTTGACGCATCTCCTCTTCGTGCTGTGCTAACACATCTTTTTGCTCATGTGACTGTTTTAATAGAGCAGCAGTTCTAATATTAGTTTTTGCACTATTAAATGTTGATGCTATATTAGCACCTAATTTATCGACAAACTCCATTTCATGCTCTTCAAACGGTTCGTAACCTAAAATTTCCACCACACCCATCATAACCTCACCACTTATAAGTGGTGCTATCAATGCGCTGCTTGGTATTTTATCGGTAACTAGCTCTGGTTTAATAATCGGAAAATCTTCTGTTGTATTTTCTATGTGTAACGTTTTTTTGTCTAATGCAACTCTACCAATTAACTCTTCTCCAATCTTAACTTTTTTATCAATAATTTTAGGATATCCATAAGCATGTGCTGCAATTAATTCATATTCAATCTCCTCAGAATCATCATTTACAATATACAGGGCACATTGCGGTTTACTCATATAAGAGCAGATGTTCGACACAATATTTTCAGACAATAGTTCAAGATTATCATTGTTTTGACGTAATATTTCTACAAAATGCGCAATTCCTTGGGTAACCCATGCTTGTTTATTATCAATCTCCTTTTGAATATTTTCTTCGATTTTGGCATGTACCAGGCTCTGTCTCATTTTATTCAGAGATTTTCCCAAAAGATCATTTTTACTTAGTAGTTTATATTCTGCATCTAAATTGCCTTTTCCAATTTCGGATGCAAATCCTGCCATTAGGTTAAGTCCGTCAATCAGACGGTTAACGCTTTTAGCGGTATCACTTATCTCGTCATTTGTCTTGATTTTCAGTTTATTCTCATAAGATATGTTACCTACAGCAACATCATGGAGCGACGATGTTAGCGAAGAGATCAGCTTGGTAATATAACGAGCTATAAACCAAATAAAGATACCTAAGATAATCAAGCCCATCACTGCGCTAACAAACGACAAATAATAGTTTCTTTTTGCTTCTTTTAGTATATGCCACGAGGGAGATGCTAAAACAAGTACATAATTGTCAGTGTTTTCTGATATTTTAAAAGGTGCAAACGAAATAAAATAACTTGATTGGCTGAAAGGGAAGTAACCTTCAATTACAGACGATTTACTATTTGCACGGCAATTCTCAAACATATGCATAAATACTGTATCAAAGCCTAGTTCTGTAAAATTTTCTCCAACTAACGAGTCTTCAGAATGAGAAATAATGACGTTGTTATAATCGACAACAAAAATTTGCTCTTTTTTGTTAGTTTTAAACGATGACAAGAATGACTGAAAATCACTAGAATAGCCATTAATAGATGTTGCTCCTATAAACTGATTTCTCTCAACAATTGGAACGCAATAGCTGTTTTGTATAACTGTGGTATTATCGTATTGATATTGATGAGGCGGCAGTATAGTTTCATGCATATTTTTCTGGGATAGTAAATATTGCGACATAACAGACAAATCACTACTATCAAAATCAATAGTATTTTGCATTCTGGTGTAAGAAATATTTATTTGCTCATCATTTTCAATAATAGTTGAAGGCTCAATAGATGTGCTGATTGACAGAAAATTTGGTGAATTAAATAGAATATTCTTAATGGAAGTTTCATAGATTGTCTGTCTCTCTTTCTCACTTATATCGTCATAAACAAGAAAAAGGTTATCTATTGTTTTTGCTGTAACTATATACTCTTGAATAAAAAGTTTTGCCTTATGACTTAACGCTTTGGCATTTGATTGGATTTGACTTTTATTAGTTTCTATAGAGTTGTCTTTAATTCTTTTGCTAACAATACCAATACTTACTCCAAAAACAACTGTCGCTGTGAGCAAAACAAGTATTAGCATTTTATTATGTATTTTCATTCTAATTCTCATGGATATGTAGTATTATAATGTTGAATATAATGATATTAAAATGATTCTATCTGTATTAATTCTTTTTCTACTTCTTCCCAAATGTTTGTTATTTCTTCAACTATTTTGTTGGTTGTGTCATCGATACTCTGTAATGAGACTTGTCTTTCTAATTGTCTTGACAAGCTGTTCATATCTTTAACCCCTAAATATGTCATTTTAGTACGGAATGCAACAATTTTTGCTTTTAACAGACTCCATTCACGTGAACTTAGTAATTCTTTTATTTCGTCAATTTGTATCGGAATGGCTTCTTTATATATTCTTAGTATATTAATGATTTTGTCACTATCGCCCTTATAAACTTTGAACAGATGATCTAAGCGTATATGTTTGAACTTAGAGCTATCTTTCAGCAACTCTTCAATATTCTTCTTGCTCTTCTTTTCTACTTTCTTTCTCGTAGCTTTAACTAATTCGTGCTTTTCTCTAAGTACAGCTAATTGGGCCTCTTTACGTTTTTCTTCGCTTATATCAACAGCGATATTTATAACCTTATAAGGTGTTCCGTTTCCGTCCAATATAGGTATATATATTTCTTGTAGCCAAATTTCCCGACCAAGATATTTTGCATAAAACTCTTGTTTTACCTCTTCACCTTTTTCTAATCTTGACCAAAATGCAATACGAGACTCTCTTTTTTCTTTACTTATGAATTCATGTTGTCCTATTTTTTTCCCTATCGCTTGTTCTCGTTTCATTTGGAACAGTTGGAGTAAACGGTCGTTTATATCTATTACAACTCCGTCCATATCGTATTCTACGTAGCATATTGCACTGGTTACAGAGTCTATAAGTTTTAAATATCGTTTCTCGCGTTCAGACGATTCTTCTTGAGTCGCTGCCAACTCCTCAATGTTTTGTCTCATCTCCTCTTCCTGTTGTGTTAGCTCATCGGCTTGAGTTCTTGATTCGTTAAGGAGTTCAGCTGTACGTACATTTATACGAACAATTGAAATTATTGAGGCTATAGAAACACTAACGGTCTCGACAAAACGTATTTTATATTCTTCAATAGGTTTCAATCCTAAAAGTTCAATGGCTCCTATTAACTCTTCGTTTACTATAAGTGGAGTTATCAACACGCTTCCGGGACTTGTTTGTCCAAGACCTGATGTGATTTTTGAAAAATCAGATGGAACATCATCAATGTATATTGTCTGTTTTTCGATTAAACAACGCCCTACAGCCCCTTGATTTTCATATATCTTATCTTGATTTATTCTATCTTTTGGGAAACCACTTGACGCATATAGTTTTAAATATGTGTCATATTCACTGTTCTCTACCAAATACAGTGCTCCTGATTGCACGTCAATATAATCAACAAGTTTTGTAATAACCTCTTGTCCTAGTTTGTACAAATCGTCATTGTATTGTCTTAATGATACTGCAAACATATTAAGACCTTGTGTGCTCCAATTTTTATGAAAATCTTCTTTTTGGCGCTTTTCTTCATCTTTTTGGGCTTTAATAAGCGAATCGCGCATATTTAAAATACTATTACCTAAGATATCCTCTTCGCTCAGAGGTTCGAATTGGTGTTCATAATCGCCATCCTTAATTTTCTCTGCAAATGCAAGAGTATTTTTTAGCCCACTGATAACTTGATTAACAGACTCGCTCATCAACTGTATCTCATCGCCTGTTTTTATGTTGAGTTGATTTACATTTTGAATATCTCCCAAGGAAAGTTGATAAAGTATTTTCGTAGTTTTTCTCAATGGAAGAACTATCATCATAGAAATAATTATGATAATTAATATTAAAAGAATAAAGCCATGAAATGCGATTTGCTTAGTATAAGCCATATGGGCATCTACTTTCCCTATGATTGTTTTTAGGGGCATATTAATTGCCAAAGCCCATGTAGTGCCACTATTGCCTATTTCTAAAGGCATAAATACTGTGTAGGTAAATGCATTTGTTCTGTTCGAGAAATATTCGAAATCATATGCTTTCCCATTAGTAAAATTTTGAATTATTTCATTAATATCAATATCTAAACTATCAGATTCTAAGTAACTTTTCCCTAATAGTGATTTGTCGGGGTGCGCAATAATTGTTGATCGGTCAGAAACTAAAAAGGCTTCTGAGCCATCGAAGGGTTTAATTGAATCTATCATTCCTACGAAATTTTCCAATGCAATGTCAACTCCCACAATTCCTGCAAACTCATTATTAATATTTAAAGGCACACCAATTGAGGCCATTAAAACTAAATTATCTCCTAGTTTATAAAAATAAGGTTCCGTTATGAACTCTTTGTTAGTTATTTTTATATTATAATACATACTTGCGGTATCGTCACCTTCGAAGTTTATGGAGTCCCCCGCATACTGTATTTGATCTCCTTCCCGAAAAAATGAAGTTATTATTCTGCCAAATTTTTTGGTATAATTTTTATTTAAAAAACGGTACTCCCATGAATCCCAAACTGACGCGTATTTTGGATTCTCACTTGCTGATTTCTTCAATGATGACTTAAAAAAGGCTTTTGCTTCTGATTTAGGTATGTTAGGATATGTAGAGAACACATGGGAAAGTACTCGCATCTCGAAAAAAACGCTGTTAATTTCTGTTTGAACCTCACATCCATAATCGTACGCTACTGTTTTTGCCAAGTCTTTAGATTCTTTAATAGCTACTTTTTCAAAATCATGATTTATATATCTGAAAACTACGAAATAAACTAAAGCCGTCGATGCTGAAACACCTAACGTTAGCTTTAACACTAGACCAAATCTAAATTTTCGGAACCTATTTTTTTTATTTACCGCCATGTTTGCCCGGTTTGTGATTGTTATTAATTGTTAATTGACTTATGGTTTATGACATTAAGCACTAAGTATTTGTTTTACTTTGAGTTAAATCAATAGTTATATTATAAACTTTATCGGGTTCTCCATATGAATTGAGTACAGGTGTGTACAACTCTGTAATCCACATTGTTTTTCCGTTAACTTCTATCTCTTGAGTTATTTGTCTGGTTTCTCCATTTCTTAAATCCAACCACAAACTATCAAACAATTTGGACGTCTGCTTTTTTGTAGCAAAACTGCCCTGTTTTTTCCCTAATAAACTTTCTTTGGGAAGACCCAACACATCGCAAAACTTTTGATTTATGTCTATCAAAGTTCCATCCATATCGTATAAAGCAACCATTGACACCGTGTTTATCGCATCAATTAATTTACGCGTACTCTCTTCGCGCTTTTGCGATTCCTCTTGAGTTGCCCGCATCTCTTCAATGTTTTGGCGCATTTCCTCTTCCTGTTGTGTCAACATTTCGGTTTGTTCTTGTAATTGGCTTAAAAGAGTATCTGTTCTACGTGATATTTTTAACGAATTGATAAATGAGGCTATTCCCTCACTTGATTTTTCAATAAATGTTATTTCATGAGGCTTTAATTTATTGAACGATATTAATTCAAGTACTCCTAATGCTATGTTGTCATTAATTAAAGGGAACAGAGCAATACAGTTTGGACTAGCGTCGCCCAAACCGCTGGAGATGTTTATGTAATTATCTGGAACGTCAGTAAGCAAGACTGTCATTTTTTCAAATGCACAACGTCCAACTAATCCTTCCTCTGGTTTTATTTTGGCATGTATTAGTCTGTCTCTATCATATGCAACTGCTGATACTAATTCATAATAAATATCATCGGAATCATTATCATTTAATATATATAACGCACCTTGACATGCTTCAATCTGATTTATAATAAACCGCACCACCTCATATCCCATATTTTTAATTGATCCTGATGTGTTCCTTATAATGTCAGCCAATTTTGCTTGGTTTTGAGTAATCCATATTTGTATTTTTTCTTCTTCCTGCTTTTTCGCAAGTTCTTCATCTGCTTTTTGTAGGTTTTCTCGCATCTCTATGAGTGCTTGTCCCAGAGTGTCCTGCTCACTTAATTTATTATACTGGGCATTAATATTTCCTGAACCTATTTCTTTTGCAAAACTTAACGCATTCAATAGTCCGTTACTCAGAGTTTCAATGCTTCGTTCCATCTCTCCTATTTCGTCACTGCGCGTCGTATCAAGGTCCTTATTGAACTCAATTTGACCGAGTGCCAATTTTTTAATTAATTGTGTTGTTTGTCTTATGGGACGCGAGATACTATAAGATACTAAATAAACAATGACAGTCATAAGAACAAAACCAATTATGCCTATAAGAAGAGAAAATCTCATCATGCTTTTTGCTGGAGCAAGTACCACATCCATAGGAACCGCAACACAAAGTGTCCATGGTCTATCGTCTCCAATTGATATTATGGGAGAAAAGGCATAAAATCTCTCATTACCCAAAGAGTCGTTGTCTATGACTGTAAAAGAAGTACCGCTCTGTATTTTATCTAAAATCTCATGCCTTGTTGCAAATCCTTTATTTGTTTCTGTGATTTTTTTACCGTAAAAGCTCTTGTTTGGGGCTGTAACCCATGATCCGTCATTGCTTAGTATAAAGGCATAACCTTGCTCAAAAGAGCTCAGATTATCACAAATATCTTGAAAATACCCAAGATCAACATCTACTCCTGTTACACCCACAAACTCGCTATTATAAACAATTGGTGTACTAAAGTTTGTGTTCAAAACGTTGTCTTCCTCTTTGCCCGAGTATGAGTAATATTCAGGATTACTTAACCAATCTTTCTTTGTTGTTTTTAATTGATAATAGGAACTTTTAACATCATCTCCTTCCATATTTCTATACGCATCAAAGTATGTTACTGTTCTATTATTACGGAAATATCCGAATAGATATCGTCCATAAGTATGCTTATATGCCGCATCAATGAACCTTAATTCAAAACTTGTAGCTGTTGACAGAAAACCTTTGTTTTGTTCAATTATATTTTTTTGTGTTTCGAGAAATATAGGAGAGAATTTGTCCCAATCTAATTGATGGAAAGTTGCGCCCAAATCTGCTAGTGTTCGTGTAATTGCAAAAATACCATCCAATTCACCTTTAATTTGTTTTGCATATTCTTCCGAATTTGATATTGCCAACTGCTTTGCAGATTTATTTAAGCTATTTATACTATGAATACTTAAATATCCGAAAGAAACAACATAAACAATTGTTGCCGAGGAAAGTATATAAAGTAGTAATCTTCCTTTTATATTTAGTTTTAATCTATCTGAAATTTTAATCATAACAAGGACATATATGTTAGAATGATTTTTCTATCTGTTTGAGTTTACTATTGTTATTATAACATGTATTCAGTTGCTACACAAATTACTTTAATAAAATTACCTGCAGTGTCATTTACGGGACTATAAACTTCAGATAATTTTCGAATATTACCTGCAAAAGAGTACGTTCTATCAACTTTTACAACTTCACCATTTGACAATAGTTCCCATAAATAGGAGTTTGACATTTCTTCGGGCTCTGATATTTCAACATCTCTTATAAAATTAAAACTTTTTCCTAATAGTTGTTCTTTTGAAATACCCATGAAGTTACAAAAATTATTATTCACATATACAATTTCTCCTGACAAATCTAAATGGAATATATATGCTAAAACGTTAACAGCATCTTTCAAACTCTCTGTCTCTGCGTCTCGCTTTGCAAACTCCTCTTGTGTTGCTATCAATTCCTCCATATTCTGACGCATCTCTTCCTCTTTTTGTGTCAACTCTTCTGTTTGCATCTTTGTTTGCTCAAGCAAGTTGCTTGTTCTTTCAGCAACCTGTCTTGCTGCAATAGTCGATGCAAGACTGTAACATGCCTTTTCAATAAATTCTATTTCATGTTCAGCTATCGGATTAAATGATGCTATTTCAACAACTCCCAATACATCGCCGTTCATTTCTAAAGGAATCAATATAATGTAATTTGGATTTGCTTTTCCTAAACCTGATGTTATGTTTACATAATTTTTTGGTACCTGAGTTAAGTATATTGACGCTTTCTCAAAAGCACATCGCCCTACCAATGATTCGCCTATTTTGTAGGCTTTTGTTATTGAGCGTTTCCTTCCCCATGCAAGCGCTGCAAATGCAACGAACTCAACGTTTTCTTCTTCGTTCTCTGGATTTTCAATTTCTTGAGCAAGAAACAAAACACCCTGATTTGCTTTTACATAATCTACAACAAATTTTAATGCCGAATATGTATGTCCTTGAAAATCTAAATCTTGCCGACGAAGTATTTCGTTCATTTTCGCCACTCCACTATTTATCCAAGTTTGCAACTCTTCACTTTTTCTCCGTTGTATATCCTGATCTCTTGCTTCCTTAAGGTTATTTTGCATCTCAATGAGACTCAATCCAATAACATCGTTTTCACTATGTGCTTTATATTCAGCATCAAGGCGCCCTTCTCCAATTCCTTTTGTAAATTCTGACATTTCAAACATCCTGTCTATCAAAAGATTTAGCGAATTGTTTATTTGTCCTATCTCATCGTTATTATCGTTTGTTAATCTGTTTACAGATTCAATTTCACCAAGTGCCAACTTGTTAATTGCTTTTGACACATCGTTCAAAGGTTTGATAAGTCTTATGGCAAATAAATAAGCAGCTAAAAGCACAATAATAAGTCCTACTAAACATACTATTACTGTGTTGAACAGTATTTCGTTACTTTTAGAAAAATGAGCTTTTTGAGAAAAAGCCAATCCAAAGCTCCAAGGAGTATCTGTATTTCCTGCATAAACAGGTGAAAAACAAATATAATAGTTCGTCTTGTCGCTACCGTTTTGATAAAAGGCAAATCGTTTCCCGACATTTATTAAAGAGTTTATATCGAACTCTCGGTTTTCTAGTATTTCGGTAATATTGTCACCAATTATTTCCCCGTATTCGTGCGAAATAATTGTACCTTGGTTTGAAATAAAAAAAGTTTGACTTCCATCTAAAAACTCTATTTTTTGCACCAAATTATTAAAATAGTTTAACGGCAAATCTATTCCCACAACTCCTGCAAATTGACCTTTGTACATTATCGGGCTGCAGACACTAATTACCTTATTCTCTTGTTCCCCCAAATAGTTTATATAGGGCTCAGATATTGTATTTTCAGGATTTGCTTTTATTTGTTGATACAATCCTTTAGTACTATATCCTGTGTGTTCAAGAGTATCTACTTTGAATTTTACTGCGTTGTTATGTCTATAAAAACCACTCTTAACATTGCCATATTGAAAATTAGTGTTGATCTTATTTAACTCCCATTGTAACCAGATGTTTTGAATGTGATTATGCTCGTTAATAGCACTTTTAAGTATCTCTTTAGTAATGCTGTCACTAATCGATTGTTTATAATTGGGCATCTGACCTAATGTTGTGCTTAAGTTTTGTACTAAACTAAAATCTTGATTTAACTCAGTTGTCAATTTTTGAGCGAGACTTGTTGTTACTTGGGTTAAATACAGTTCTGTATCTTCCCTAAAAATGCGAGATGTTTTTATGCTCAGATAACCTACAGTTAAAATTAGAAGAAAAATTGTTGTTGATAATGCGAAAAACAACAATTTTGCCCTAAATGAAGAGGTTGTTTTTTTATATTTATTTAACATTTTTATCTCCGTATGAATGAGTTATGTCTATTGCAATGTTTATTACTTTTAATATTTTCCCTTGACTATCTTTAACAGGAACATAAGTTTCAGATAAAACAATGTTTTTGAACCCGGCATCAATTATTTGCACTGATGTAACTGTTTCACCTTTACGCAATTTTGCCCACATTTTGTCGTTTTTCTCCCTGTTTTCGACTTTGTCAAAGCTACCTTGTTTTTTACCAATAATCTGCTGCCTGTCAACACCAAGAAGACGTAGAAAATTATCATTGATGTCTGTTAAATATCCATCAATATCATACTCAGATACCATTGAAATTTGATTAACAGCGCTTACTAGCGATGATATTTGTTCTATTCTGTGACGGGCTTCTTCTTGAGTTGCGTTTAACTCTTCGAGAGTTTGTCTGGCTTGTTCTTCTTTTAACGCCAAGGCCTTACTCTGTCTTTGTGATTGTTCTAGCAAACGCACAGTCTTTTGGTTTGTTATGACATTTGCCACTGTAACAGCCATGTCATCACCTACTTTTTCCAAAAACTCAATTTCAAAATCTTCGTACTCCTTGAAAGAGATTAACTCAACAACTCCTAATACCTCTTCATTTGTTTTCATAGGAACAAGCACAATAACATTGGGTGTAGCATTGCCGAGCCCCGATTTAATTCTGGGATAATTGTCTGGAATCTCAGTAAGATATATGGTTAGCTTTTCAGATGCACAACGACCAACTAAGCCTTCTTCAAGTTTTATTTTGCCTTTGGCGATCTTTTCTCTTCCAAATGCTATTGCTGCCGTCATTTCAAAATAAAGATCGTCTTCAGTATCATAATTCTTCACATATACTCCACCTTGTACTGCATCAACATATTCCATAGTAAACTTCAATGCAGAAAAAGTCAGCTGGCTCATACTTTGACTATGCTGACGTAATATTTCACTTACCTTGTTTATACCTGTCGCTGACCACTGCTTTCGATCGTCTAATAGCTTTTGTTCGGCCTCTCTCTTATTCAAAATGCGTTTGTTTTCTCTAATATCAATGAGGGCATTACCAATAATGTCCGATTCGCTAAGTGGCTTAAATTCAGCATCTAAATTCCCTTTGCTCATTTCTGTTGCAAATTTAGCAAGGGTGTTCATATTGTCAATCAATTGATTAATTTGACAACTCATAGCATAAAGTTCGTCATTGGTATTTAGGATTATTTTTTGACTTTCATCAAATACACCTCGACTAAAACTATCAAAAACGCTTATGAAAAGCTTTGTTGGGGAAAGTACTCTTTTTATAATCAAGTATATAATCACCAATGCTAATATAAGCCCCAAAATACCAGCTACTATAGAGAAAATCAAAAACTCATTGTTACTTTTTAAAATATTGTCTAACGGAGTAATCAAACATAAAGCCCACGGAGCTATATCATCATTAATTTTTATGGGGAATATAGTTACATAACTCTCCTTTCTATCGGTAATAAATGAGATGGGTTTACCTGCCTCCACATATTTTAAAAAGTTAAACCCCATGTTTTTAAACTGTTCTAAATTTGTTATGTTTCTGCCGTTTTGGCTGTCGTCAGGATGAAGTGCAACAGTTCCTTTATTGGACAATAGTATAGCATAACTATCTGGGGAAGAAGTTGTTTTACTTATCAAACTTTCCAAAGATATATCAACACTTACAACACCTTTAAAAACATTGTTTTTGATTATGGGTACTGTAAAATTTGCTACTAAATTCTCAGAGCCATTATTATTTGAGTAAGATGCTAAACGAGGGTCGTCTAAAGCAGATATTCCACTTGCTTTAACTTTGTTAATAGCTAAGTCTGTAATTTCATTCGTTTTAGAATCTTCATCAGCGGTAAGTTTTTTAACCTTATTGCTCAAACGATAATAAGCAAAGTTGAAATTATTTTTATGTGTATCGTTAATATTACTTGTGTCGGCAACAACAGAATCTTCTTCGTTCTGAAATATGCACCATATTGCTAAAATATTAGCATTACTTACCATAGCTCTAGCAATATTGTTTTCTATGTATTCAGCACGTTTTTCCTCAATTGTATATTCCCGTGTCTCAATAATGCTTTTTAAAAAGTATGCTGAACTTTGACACTCTTTAAATACTATTTGACTTTTATAGGCATTTTCACTACAAACTGCATCTAATGTCTTTTTGATGCTATCAATTGTTTCTTGATTTCTTTTTATAGAAACAGCAATTAATACTGGAATAAGCACAACAATAACTACAAGAGTTGTGTATGCTATCAGTTTAGAACTAAGGTTCTTTTTTCTACTTCTTGATGAAAAATTTTTCATTCAGAGCTTGTTTTAACCCGAAAACATTTTTAAAAGTAAGAACAATTGTGCTTAAATGCTATAAAAAGCCTTAAATGTTAATCGAAATAGATTTGAATTTCCCAAAGTTATTAATTTCTTTTAATTTATAGCATACACGATTGTATAAAAACGGCTTATTTCAACACGTTTTTTACAGTGTTCTTATACCCATAATTTCTCTTACTTCTCGGACTGTTTTTGATGCACTCTCTCGCGCTTTCTCTGCTCCTATTCTAGCTGTCTTTTTTAGCATATCTTCGTTGCTGCTTAGCTCTTGCATTCGCTCATAAATAGGTGTTGTAAATTTTATAATATCCTCTGCCAGCTGCTTTTTTAGGTCTCCATACCTGATAGTGCAATTTGCATATGATTCACGGAAAAATTTAACTGTCTTACTATCTGAAACAACGTCCATTATTGTAAACAGATTGTTTACGCTTTCCGAAACGGGCGAATTTGGCTTGGTTGGACCCGAATCGGTAACTGCTTTCATAACTTTTTTGCGAATAACTGAAGGCTCATCGGCTAAGAAAATTCCATTTCCTTCTGATTTTCCCATTTTTCCTGACCCATCAAGACCTGGTATTTTTATTAGCTCTTGACCAAAATTAAATGCAGTAGGTTCTTTAAAATACTGAACGTTATAGATATTGTTAAATCTACTTGCAAAGGTTCGTGTCATCTCCAAATGCTGCTCTTGATCTTTCCCCACTGGAACTTTAGCCGCATGATGAATAAGAATATCGGCAGCCATTAACACAGGATAAGTTAGTAATCCAGCATTAACGTTGTTGGGATTTAGCCTTACTTTATCCTTAAAACTGGTGGTACGATTAAGCTCTCCGATATAAACAATCATATTTAGTAACGAATATAGCTCATATGTTTCAGGCACATCACTCTGTACATATATAACCGCTTTCTCAGGATCAAGTCCCGATGCTAAATATTCTATTAAAGTTTGGCGGACATTGCCGTGTAAATCAACCGGATTTGGATGTGTTGTGAGAGAATGTACGTCTGCAATAAAAAACATACAGTCGTTTGTTTCCTGCATTTTCACAAAATTTACCATTGCTCCAAAGTAATTCCCCAAATGAAGCCTGCCTGTTGGGCGAATACCGCTTACTACTCTTTCCATATTTGTAGATTTCTTGTTTTATATATTACTTACAAAACTAATCGCAAATCGGTTATTTGACAAATATTTGTTGTGCAATAATTGCTGTTTTTTACTTAACAAAACATATAAATATATTATTATCAACCTAATAGCGCGATATAAATATGTCAGATTTATAGTTATTTTCAATTTAATGGTAGGTTAAACCAGAAAATACTTTCTTTTACTTATTAATTTTGTATCTTTACTTCGTAAGTTATTTGTTAGCAACAGTTAAAAGAATTAGAAAAATGAAAAGGATTACGACAATTTTATTTTTAATACTTATAGTTGAACAGACTAATGCACAATATTTAGTAATTGGCGATAGCAATTTGGGAGGAAACAATATTCCATTTCAGGACACAATAATATCTTCTTATGATTCCATGAGTTGCTCTACTTTTAATTACTACCTTGATATAGATCAAGATTCAAATCCAGATATACATTTTTATTTAAATTGCTACATAGGAGGACTTGGAAATAGCTTTGAAATCTCTTTAACTACATCTAATGATTTTTCAATCCATATAGATACAAGTTACATAGAACATTTTCAATTCATAAATTCTAACGGGCAGGTTCAAGATACTACAAGAAGAACATCCGTAGTGAAAAAGTATAATTTTGGTGATACAATTTTCAGCAATCAGGTTTTTTGTAATACTGAAGGAACATTGTTGAATTACAGTAGTGGGCACTACCCTCCATGCGTATATAATAATGTTGTTTTATTTCTCGAGGACACATCATATATTGCTTTGGAAAAAAGTAATGGAGATTTATTTTATTTTAAAATATATATGTGCAATAAATCAACTCTTGAACTAATTCATGGAAAGACTAATACCCTACTATCTATAGGCGAACTTACAACATTACAGAGCCACATATTTCCTAATCCTGCTACCAATGTAATTCATTTTAAAGACAACTACGATTCTATAGAGATATATTCAGTAGAAGGCATTTTGTTAATTGAAAGAAATAAGCTAGGTACTCATAAGACTATAGACATATCAAGTCTTAAAAGCGGCTTTTATATAGTTGTTCTTAAAAAGGATAAATACAGCTATACAACTAAATTGTTGAAAATGTAACTAAGCCAACAAGTAGCTTATTTCACTAAGACTACTGTTTTAAACACAAAATTACACATTGCATTTGCAAACTTTTTGTTTCATTTGCCATATAATTTTTAATAATTAATTACTAGTTAAATCCGCTTAAAACTCTTGTGCTCCGATTTATTAGGAGAATTAAAGCTATTTTTATAATTTTGCACTCGCAAAAAAAATCGTATTCAAAAAATTAAAAACAGATGAGCTATGTATAAGATATTTGTTATCGGTTTAGTAGGATTCATGTTAGTTTCATGCAATAAATCAAAGAGTGTTGAAATTGTTGAAACTTATGAAAATGGTGAAATAAAGATTAGAAAGACCACAAAAAACACAAAAGAAAATATCTATTTGTACGAGGAGCTGTACCAATCGGGACAAGTGAAAATTATTGGTGAAATGAAAGACGATAAGCGTTTTGGTGAATGGAGGGCTTATCACGAAAACGGTAACGTTTGGAGTGTAGGCGAATATGTTGAGGGTAAACGTCAAGGCTTTTCTGAGGTATTTTTTCCTGGTGGGGTAATAAACATGTCCGGTTATTATAAAGATGACAGACCCGACAGTCTTTGGGTTATCTATGACAATTTAGGAGACACTTCTCAAGTTACACTATATAGAAATAATGAAATTGTAAAAAGCTATAATAAATCGACAATGGCTCCATTGAAATAACAGAAGGGTTTAAAACATAAAACTTATGAGCAGCAAATTAAAAGTAGGCGTCACATCTGAAATTGGCGATCTAGAGGGTGTAATAATCCATGTCCCCGGATTAGAGGTTGAAAATATGACCCCGAAAAATCACGAAAGTGCACTTTATGGCGATATATTAAATTTATCTATTGCGCAGCAAGAGTACTACTACTTTAAAACTGTATTGGAAAAACATGCCAACGTATTTTTAGTTAATGACCTCCTTGCAGAAACAATCGCAAACTTCCGGGCTAAAGAGTTTTTAATTGATGCAATGTACAAAAATGAAAAGCCACTATTTCCTAAAAAGCAACTTATAATGTTATCTGACAGCGAACTGGCACGACAACTTATTGAAGGTGTTGCACTCGCAAAAGATAATCTTACAAAATATCTTAGTAAAGAGTACTATGCAATAAAACCCTTGCATAATTTCTTTTTCACGCGCGATTCATCAATAGCAATTGGAGACAAAATGCTTATAGCCCGAATGGCAAACAAAGTTCGTGAAAGAGAATCACTCATTATGCAAACAATATTCGAATATCATCCACTTCTACGAACTACAACAGTAAACCCTGTCGAAAAATCACTCTTTAATGACAACGTCGCAATAGAGGGAGGAGACATTCTTGTTGCACGAGAAGACGTTTTAATTATTGGCTTAAGTTCAAGAACAACATCACAAGGAATAGACTTTATTTTAGAAGAGTTTGGAGTGAAGGGTCAAATAAAACACATTCTTGTTCAAGAACTTCCTTCATCTCCTGGTTCTTTCATCCACTTGGATATGATTTTTACTCTTTTAGATCAAGATTCATGCATGGTATTTGAGCCAATTATTCTTAAACCCAATCGTTATCAGACCATACACATAACTATTGATAATGACAATGTTACTGTAAAAAATGAAGCAAATTTATTATCGGCTTTAAAAAAATTAGGAATGGATTTGAAGCCAATTAATTGCGGAGGTACAATAGACACTTGGATTATGGAGAGAGAACAATGGCACAGTGGGGCAAACTTTTTTGCATTGGGACCGGGTAAAGTAATTGGATATGCAAGAAATGTACACACTATACATGAATTAAATAAACATGGATTTGAAGTTCTTGCAGCTGCTGACATTTGCTCTAACAAAGTAAATGTGAACGATTATAAAAAATATGTTGTCACCCTCGATGGAAATGAGTTGCCACGTGGTGGCGGCGGAGCACGTTGTATGACAATGCCATTTGCGAGAAAACAAGTAAATTGGTAAGTCTGCAATTAGCAATTGGAACACAGATGACACGGATTAAACAGATTACCACAGATTTAATGTGGGTGCAACCCTTGTAGTCGCCCAAAACTTAATGGTTCTTAATACCTTAATGGTTTAATTATTATATTGAAGTTGAAAGAGATTTAATAAAAATCGGGTATCAAAACACACCATTTTATACAATATATTATATCTTTGTCGTTTACAAAAGCAAAATGGTTGAAGTTGTTACGCAATTTTGGAGTAAATTTGTTTGAAAAATCGGCAAAGTTGTTATAAATTTGGAATAAAAATATCAATAAACGAATAAACATTTTTAATATGAAGGCATTACGGCTGGTTATATTGCTTGTAGGAATTACTCTATTTTCGGGTTTAAATGCCCAAACGGTAGTTACCACAAAAGCTGATGAAGCACTGAATAAAGGAAAGTATTTCGAAGCTATTGACTTGTATAAATATGCATTTGCTAAGGCAAAAGACCCTTTAACAAAAAGATATATCAATTATCAGGTAGCTTGTTGTTACAAAATTATTAACGATTACAGACAGGCAGAATCATGGTTTAGAAAAGTAACCCGTAGAGATCCGCACTCAAACTTGGCATATTTATACTATGCCGAAGCCTTACATGCAAATGGTAATTACGATGCTGCAATAGAAAACTACAAAAAATTCCTTGAGTTTGAACCATCAAGTCAACGCGGACAGCGTGGCCTTAAATCAGTTGAGTCAGCAAAAAAATGGACGGAAAATCCTACCCGACACAAAGTCATTCCAATGTATTACTTCAACTCAAGAGAGAGTGATTATGGTGTAGCATACGCACGTGACAATTATCAAGGAGTATTTTTTACATCTGGGAATGACAAATCTTCTGGAGGAAAAATTAACCCTGTAACCGGTCAATATTATTCCGATATTTTCACATCGGTAATAGATAGGAAAGGAAATTGGTCAAAACCAGAACCTATTGATGGAGAAGTGAATACCGATTATGAAGAGGGAGCGTTGTGTACAAATGCCAAAGCAAATACAATGTGGTTTACATCAATGAGACCAAATGACAGAGGAAAGCTTACAACACAAATATATGTATCGAAAAAGCAGGGCTTATCTTGGGGAAAAGCAGAAAGAGTACCTCTTTTTGAATCAGACTCAATTGCAGTAGGTCATCCTGCAATATCACCAGATGAAAATACACTTTACTTTGTAACAAATATGCCAGGAGGACAAGGAGGAAAAGATATATGGTATTCAACCTTCGAGGGCGGACAGTGGAGCAGACCAAAAAATTTAGGTCCTGAAATAAATACCCCCGGTGACGAAGTTTTTCCATATGTACACGCAGATGGTACTCTATATTTCAGTTCAGATGGACATTTAGGCATGGGAGGGTTAGATATTTTTAGTGCCAGTAAAGTTGATGGAAAATGGGAAGTCAAAAATTTGCAATATCCAATTAACTCTGTTAGAGATGATTTTGGGATTGTATTTGAATCGGAAAAAGAGAGAGGTTACCTTTCATCAAATAGACCAGAATCACGAGGAAAAGATGATATCTTCCAATTTACACTCCCTCCGCTTGAGTTTAAAATGATGTTAACCGTAAAAAGTGAACGCACCAACGACGGAATATCAGATGCTGCAGTTAACATTATTGGAAGCGACGGTACTAATGAAACAAAATCAACAGAACAAAACGGAACACTTACTGTAAATCTTAATCCAAATACAGATTATCGCATTATAACTAGGAAAGGGGGCTTCCTTGCAGGTAGAGGAAAAGAGTCTACATTCGGGATTACTGAAAACAAAACAATCACACCCGTTATTTACATGACACCAAACGATGCTCCCAGACTAGTAAACGTTATGTACGACTTTGGAAAATGGGACTTAAGACCTGAGTCAATGACAGCATTGGAGGAACTTGTGGAAATTTTACGCGACGACAACCCTAATATTACTATTGAGCTTAGTGCTCACACAGATGCTCGTGGTAGTGCCGAATTTAATAAAGACCTTTCGCAAAAACGCGCGCAATCGGTTGTCGACTTTTTAGTTCTATACGGAATCGATATCGAACGTCTTACAGCTGTAGGATATGGAAAAGAGAGACCGAAATTAATTACCCCAAAAGAGGCAGCCGATTTTGAAACAATGCCGGGATACGAATTTTTGAAATCTGGAGTTATTTTGACTGAAACATATATTAACAGTCTCCCCTTGGAAGAGATGCAGGAGATCGCTCATAGTCTCAATCGTAGAACCGAGTTTAGGGTTACTGGAACCGATTACGTACCTCGTATCAGAAGAAGAAAATAAACACAAACGGCATCTGATTTTAGATGCCGTTTTTATTTTTAATCTATTTTGATTAAATTTGTGTTAAACCTTAAATTATATGTCAATGAAAAAAGTTGTTGTATTATCAGGAGCCGGGATGTCGGCAGAAAGTGGAATTCGTACATTCCGCGATATGGGCGGATTATGGGAAGAATACGATGTTATGGAAGTTGCAAGCCCGGAAGGTTGGAGAAAAGACCCCGAACTTGTAACAAAGTTTTATAACGATAGAAGAAAACAGTTGGAAACATCTAAGCCAAATGCAGGCCATATAGATCTGGCAAAAGCCGAAGAAAAATACGATATCCACATAATTACACAAAATGTTGACAATTTGCACGAAAGGGCTGGTAGCTCAAAAGTTCTCCATTTGCACGGAGAGCTTACAAAAGTCCGTTCGACATATGATGATAGTTTGGTTTATGATATTGGATACAAAGAGATTAAAATAGGCGACAAATGCGAAAAAGGATACCAGCTGCGTCCTGATATTGTTTGGTTTGGCGAAGCTGTACCTGCAATTTCAGAAGCTGCAGAAATATCGAGTACAGCAGAAGTCTTTATAATTATTGGAACCTCGATGAATGTTTATCCTGCCGCAGGACTTATTAACTATGTTCCAAGAGGTGTACCTATTTTTGTAGTTGATCCTAATCCAATTGCGGTATCGTCTTACCCAAATATCACATTTGTTAAAGAACCTGCCTCTACAGGAGTGAAAAAGGTTTTTGAGATGTTGGAACCGTAAAGTGAGAGGTAAAAGGTAAAAGATTCATGTAATAGTTAATTGCTTACTTCGACTGTGCTCAGCGCAACGCTTTTAACTTTTAACTCAAATTGCTACCCATAATTCCCTGACAAATACCCAGATTATATAACCGGAAATCATAAATTTTAGCAATGTCCCAAAAACAAAGCCGCCAAAGGTTGCCAAGCTGCCTTTTACGGCTTTTTTTGCATCTGATGAAACTGTTATCTCCCCGATATAAGCCCCAACTAATGGTCCTATTATTATCCCTATCGGAGGGAAAAATATTAGTCCAACTATCAAACCTATAGTAGCACCCCAAGTTGCTCGCTTAGAGGCGCCTGATTTTTTCACAAACCATATGGGCAAAAAATAATCGAGAACTGTAACTATTACTGTAACTGCAAATAAAATCCATAACAATTGGTTATCAATATCTACCAAATCAGTCCATTCTAAAAGCATTAGAGCCAAGAAAGATAAAGGTGGTCCCGGAATTACCGGAACAATGCAACCTACAAGTCCCCCAATCAGAAAAATAATTCCGAGAATTATTAAGAGCGTGTCAATCATATTTTTTTGTTTTTAAAGAGTTTAGCATAATAGAACCTATAACAGAAGGGATCACCAGATTGAATACCCACATAGCAAGTGAAGCAGAAATAATGCCAACATCATTACTGTTAAAAACAGAGAGAAACGCAACACTCAATGCGCTTCTAACAGCTGGTTCGGCAAATGTCAAAATAGGAAGCAAAGCCATAACCAAATACATTATACCAACACCGTAAAATGTCTCGATAAATGGAATTTGAGCATCGAAAATTTTCAGCAACAACCAAAATTGAACTATAAACACCAAATATCTGCAAAAGCTTAAACACCACACTTTTATGGTTAAAGGTATTGTCCAGTATGATATAAAATCGCGAATAGGTTGAATTATAGTACGTTTAAACCATGTAGGATTTAAAATAAAAAATAGAAGTGAAAAAATTAGGACTAATAGAATAAGGAAAAATATTATTACAAATAGATTTATTTTGCCAAAATCAAGCTGAAAGGGGAGCTCGTTGCTTTTTTGCCAAAAATAGAGAGCAAAAGCACCAAATATTAACGTTACAGACAGCTGCAGAATATTTGCAAATACAGTAGCAACGACTGATTTAACTCTAAACTTCGAGGGTATAACCCAAATGCGACCTACGTACTCTCCCGACCTATTGGGAGTAAAAATCGCAACCGACAAACCGAATAAAACTCCCAGAAATGATTTTGGAAACGATATTTTATGAAATCCTGAAAGAGAAAATTTCCATTTGTAACTCTCTAATCCCCAATTGACAAACACAAGTGTCAGAACTAAAGTTATTTGCAGTAAAAAGTTGTTATCAATTGAGATATAAAACAGACGGCTGACATTGAAAAAGTCATCAAAAATAAAACGATAGAGTATATAGCCCCATGATACTACAAGTATTAAACGTTTTGTTAATACGGCAACCCATTGAGGAATTTTGCTTGTAGGAAATTCGTTTTTAACTCTTTCCAAAACTTGTCAATTTAAGTGAAGCAACAAATATATTGATAATTTGTAGTTGTTTACAACAAAAAATCACTCCAACTTGTCTGCTTACTAAAATATTAGTTTGCCAAATCTATCGTATCTGTTTTTCTTCAAATATTCAAACATATCCCTAACAATATTTTTGACTTGTGCAAATAAAAAAGCAATTTTTTAACGTTTTTTTAACAAAATACTTGACAAATCAATTTTTATTCTTTAGATTTGACAGGAATAATGCGCAACTCAAACTGCACTTTTTTGTGATTAAACAAAATAACACGATCTCCCTGTTTTTGACAGAGAGATGGGTGTGCGTTTGAATATTAGATTAAAACTGTTTTAAGCATGTAGCACACCAAAAACAAATACCATGAAAAACAAAATATCCAACATATCACTAACCTTATACTGCCTACTGTTATTTGCTATTTTAATAGCTCCAAAAACCACAAAGGCGCAAGAGTGGAGCGAACCAATAACCATATTTCAAGGAACTTATTATGCAGAAGATCTTGATTTTGTAATTGACAACAATAACCATATACACGTTGTATGGGAATACTATATGTCTGATAACCTTAGAAAAATACTATATTCAAAATCAACCGATCAAGGAGAAACTTGGAGCGAACCTTACGATATAGTTAATAATATATCTCTTTGGATGTGCGGTCCTAAAATAGCTGTTGGACCTGATAATAAGCTATATGTTACATATACTTATAATGCAAGTACTGAAACCACATCTAGGATACATATGCAAATTTTTGATGGCAATATATGGGGAGAGCCAATAGATATAAGCGAAGGTATGAGTAGTTCCCACGAAAGCAGTTTAGTAATGGATAAAAGAGGAATACTACATATATTTTGGCACCGTTTTTCAACACGGGAACTTCTATATCGAACATATTCAAATGGTGATTTTAGTCCTATTTCTAGGCCATATCCAAGTGACAAAAGAGTTTCTAACACTAAAGTCCAACTTGACAAATATAATAATATACACGCGATAACAAGCGAACTTTCACAATCTGGTGTATCACATATTACTTACTTTAAAAAAGTGAGAAACATATGGACATATCCGGATTCTGTATGCAAACCGCGATATGTTAGCATGAGCTTGGCTATCGGAAAAAACTGTGAACCACATATTGTTTGGGTTTCAAGGGCAAATTATATGGATACAACACATTACACAACACTAATTGATAACCGATGGCAAACATCTGTACTTACACCTAAACGTAGCAATAAACATTCATTGATTGTAGAGCTAAATGGCACTGTACATATTGTGCAAAGTGAGGAAACAGGAACAGGGTACAACCAGATGCATTATACATTACAAAACGCTATTTGTGTATCTCAAATAATTGAATCTGGAGAACGAAAATTTTACAACCACAAGCTTGTTACTAAAGACACATTACTGTACCTCATGTTTTTCAATAGTCCATCCTCTAATTCCAATATTCGGCTTTTAATAAGAAAACTTAAAATTGAAAATCAAAACCCAAATAGTATAGAACAAACAGCAGATTTAAAAGGTTTTACTTTACGTGTTTTTCCAAATCCCTCTAAAATTCATAAGGGAATAAAAATAGAAACAAACTCAACAAGCAGTGTGCAAGTGGAGATTTATAATATAAAAGGCTTTTTGGTTTTTAAAACAACTGCACCACCGTCCCAAAATATTATGGAAACAAAAATACCGCCAGGAGTATATTTAGTTAAAGCAGTATCGGATAAACAGGTAAAAACAGAAACAATAGTAATAACCGAATAGATAAAAAACAAACACCATGTGCTATAGGATATCTAATTTACTACTTGCTTTTTACGGTTTATTGCTGTTCGCTATTTTAATAACTCCCCAGAAAGCAAAAGCGCAAGAATGGAGCGAACCGGTTTATATAACTACCCCATATGATATGATATATATCAGCCAATCGGATATGATAATTGATAAAAATGGAGTGTTGCACGTTGTATGGGTTCAGCGCTTTGGGAGTACAACAAATTCCTTTTTGGTATATATTAAATCAATAAACCAGGGGCAGGACTGGACAGAGCCTATAACATTAACATTGGGTATCGGGTATTTGATTTATAATCCTATACTTGCCTTGTATAGCGATAATACAGTTTTATTATCATATTTTTCGCTAAAAACGGAGGTTGAACAATCTAGAATATTTTTAAAGAAATTAGAAGGGGATATATGGGGTGATGAGATTGCAGTTAACGGCTCACATGATTATCGTTATTGGCTTCGCACTCACTGCTTAGCAATAGATAGTAACGACAAAGCATATATTTTATGGCCCAAAGCAGATTTATCTTGCTCTTTGATTGTTATCTATTTTAATAATCAATTTAGTACTATAGTTCAAGGTCCAACAGACAATGCGAAAAGATTTACAACAGGGAAAGCTATGTTTGATAAAAATGATGTTTTGCATTATTCGGGTTTTCGGGGTAACACAATTGGTTATTCTTACTACAGTAACGGACAATGGCTACCCTTTAACTTAGTTGATGATAGTTATAAATACCACGATTTTACATTAGATAAAGACTCTATCCCCTACTTTGTTCTCAATTCTGTTATAGATGGAGGTTCAACAATGTTTGGAAATTATTATAGGAACAGATGGCATTTTGAGAAAATTGCCTCTGGATATAGTGAGTCACACTCTCTGTTTATTGAGCAGAATGGCACAAAGCATATTGCGGGAGGTTGGGGCAATTCGTTAAAATATTATAGAAATAATAATGATGGTTGGACAGATACCCTTTTAGAATCAAAGCAGCCTATTTTTAATAAACTTCTTGCAAAGGACTCACTATTGTATTTACTTAGTAATATAAGGATCAACGATGAACGTACATATTTAGAAATTAGAAAATTGGCTATTGAAAACCAGGTAGGCATTCAAGAACAGCCACGGTTAGTAGATAAGACAATTAATATATATCCTAATCCTGCAAGAGAAACGGTAAATATAAACTTCTTTTCTCCGGAAGGGCAAGCAACAATAAAAATAATAAACTTACAGGGCAAACAAATTTACTCAACTACTGTTAAAAATTCCAATATGGGCATATTTGATTTTCAATGGAATAGAGAGTGTACTAAAGGTAATGTTGCCCCTACAGGAATTTATTTTGTGGTTATTCAAACAGGTGAGCAGGTGTTTGCGGAGAAGTTAGTTTTATTCTAAAGAAAAAAAGATAGCCTTTTAGCTTAATCTTTAGCTGCACCAATAGTTGCCACCGAAACAACTGTCCCTTCTATCTCTAAAACAGTGTGGATACACGCCTCTAAAGTTGAGCCAGTGGTTATAATATCATCGACAAGCAAAATATGTTTATCGCGGATTGCTTGGGGGTCAACGACTTTAAAGATATTTTCTACATTTTTCCACCGCTCAAATTTGCTCTTTTTGGTTTGAGTTGAAGTTTCAAGCGTTCGCTGTACCGATTTGGTATTGACGGGTTTACCCATCGCTTTTCCAATCCCTTGTGCAATCCACTCAGCTTGGTTGTAACCGCGTTTTCTCTCTTTTTTGATGTGTAATGGAATGGGAACTATTACGTCTATTTCATTGAATACAGAGTTTTTAAGTTCGTTACCAAATTCATGACCTAAAACAAACCCTATCTCCTTTTGTCCATGATATTTTAATTTGAATATCATTTGTTGTAACTTGCTTTCTTTGTGGTAAAAACAATACGCTGTAGCATATCTTACTAACACCCTACCCCAAAATATTTGCTCAATTACATTATCACGTTGGTTATGAAAATTTGTGCGATGCAAATTGTACAAACAGTGTAAACAAACCTGACTTTCGCCCTTTATTAATGGATTGCCACAGCCTGCACAAAGCCTTGGATAAAAGAGATTTACTACATCCTCAAAAATTGATATTTCACGTAATTTTACCACTGTGGAGTTACTGCGTTTTCGTAATGTTTAATCCAATGTTTATTGCCTTTTACATATATCGAAATCAGGTCAATTCGTGATTCCATTTCAATATCATTTGCTTTTATATAAGTGTCAGCAGCATTTATAAGCTGCTTTTGTTTGGCACGCGTCATACTATCTTCGGGCGTTGATATCGGACTTGGTGTACGTGTTTTTACTTCAACAAATACCAACGTATTATCCTTAACTGCAATAATATCAACCTCGTATTTTCTGAAACGCCAATTGGTACACCTAATTTGAAATCCTGCGTTTCTTAAATATTTAAGGGCTAACTCTTCGCCATATTTACCTAAATCGTTGTGTTCAGCCATTGTAACTTAGCTTTACTTTTTCTTTTCCAACCTCTATGGTAGCCGAAGCTCCATGCAAGAATGGCAAATTATAATCTATATGACCAAATGGAGCATCGAATGCCCTAACATTGATTTGGTTGATATTGGAATACCGCTCAATAATTTCGTTTGCCGTCATTCCGAAGTTTATGGTATTATCGTTCATTTTGGTAAACTGTCCGGAAATTAGGGCTGCTAAATTCTTAAATTTTCCCCCGATATGAAAGTTAACACACATTCTATCAATATGATACAAATATTCGTCTATATCCTCTAACAGCAAAATAGTGTCGGTTGTATCAATATCGTACTTAGTTCCACGCAACGAGTAAATAACCGATAAGTTTCCGCCAACAATATTACCTTTGGCAATACCCTGAACATCTTTATCGCTTTTACACCACTGTATTGACTCATACTTACCAGTTAAATACGAAAACATTAATTTAAGAGAAGCTCCATTTTCTTTGGTATCGTTGACATTTATGGGCATTGGAGCGTGCATACTTATTAACCCCTCATTGTATAACGCTGCGTGTAAGGCTGTTATATCACTAAAGCCGATTATCCATTTTGGATTTTTCTTTAGAGCCGAAAAATCAATCATATCTAAAATTCTCGCCGTACCATAGCCTCCCCGTGCACACCAAATTGCTTTAACGTGAGGGTCATTTATAGCGTTCTGTAAATCTTCGGCACGCTCATTGTCTGTTCCTCCAAACTGATGGTCAACACTGCCAATCGTTTTTCCGTATTCTACTTTAAAACCTATATTTTCAATCCATTCAGCAGCTTTCAAAATTTCACTCAACACCACTGAACGTGCTGTACATACAATTCTTACAGTATCGCCTTGCTTTAATGACTGTGGAAAACTTAATGGTGTTTGGTTCATCATGTTTGTGGACAGTTACATTGAAATCTCAAGTCAAAAGTAAAACATATTTTTGTTATACCAGTTGTTATTTTATAAAAGTCCATTCTTTTATAAAATTTTACAATGGTTAATGCCGATGTAAAATACACATACCCAAAAGAAAGATAACTGGTTTACACATACTTCGGATTCCGATGGTTCAACAACCATCGAAGTGCGATTATTGTGTTGGCTTCGACTGTTGTTGAGTTTATCGAGACATAAACTCAGCCAACATATCTCGCTCACTGAGTTCATCGTGATACACTAAACGTAGTCGAAGTAAAGTGACCATTGGGACACTTTATAAACTTTTACTTTATTTTTTAACAATTCATTAACTTACCTTTTATTCAACATATACTTAATTCATGCTATTAATAATCAAGTTATTATAAAAATTGCAAAATACACCTAACTCACTACGTAATAATAGGTCTTGCTTTATAAAATTATTTTTTTTACTTTACAATACAAAAGGTATTAACACGTAATAAATTAAAAACCAGACGCTATGAAACGAAATTTATTCTCTATTTTATTGTGCATAGTGGTATTTACAACAGCAACAGCACAACAACAAGGCTTTAACTATCAAGCCGCCATACAAAAACAAGATGGCACAACACTTCAAAACAAAGAGGTTAATTTACGGATTAGTCTGATTAACCAAAACAGCAGCTCCGTTTATTACTCTG